>CAYGJW010000119.1:0-4861 GCA_964350415.1 uncultured Alphaproteobacteria bacterium | reverse complement strand
AAGTGCTCAAGACCATGAAAAGTGATAAATTTTGCTTCAGGTTTAGGCAAATCGCGCTACGTCCCACTGCCTGTGCGTCGAAAACACAAGCGTCGATGAGATTTAACAACGAGCTGAAGCAAAAGAACCACTTTTAGCGGCGCCAAAAGCTTGGGACAAGCAAAACCAGCACCGTAAACAGCTCTAGCCTTCCAAGCAGCATTGCAAAAGAGAGCACCCATTTTGCGCCATTTGGAAAAGAAGAATAATTTCCTTTTGGCCCAATGATATCCCCAAGCCCAGGCCCCACGTTACACAACGACGATGCTGCAGCACTGGCGCTGGTTAGAAAATCATAGCCAAAACTTGCGATCATGATCGTCACGGCAAAAAACATCAGCATAAAGACAAAAATGAAGATTCCGACTGAATTCACCACGGCATCTGGAATTGGCTTCTTATTATAATAGGTCATCACAATGGCATTCGGCCTTAGAAGCCTTTGAATCTGCCCTACCGCGTTAGAAATCATAACTTTAATTCGAAAGACTTTTATGCCGCCCGTTGCGGACCCTGTACAGCCACCGATAAACATTAAAAGAAACAAGATTGCAACGGGAGAAGATCCCCATAAACTGTAATTTTCTGTGGCATAACCTGTGCCTGTTAGGACTGCAATCGTATTAAATAAAGTTCCTCTGATAACGTCATAACTCGAAAGAGCACTGCCCTGCCAAAAACGATAAAACATGATCATACATATAAATGTCAGTAGAATTGCAAAAAACCACTTCACCTGAGTATCAAAGAAAAAAGGCGCAAATTGTCCGCGGAATAAACGAACGTAAAGCACAAAAGGCATTGCCCCCATGCACATGAAGAAGATGATGATCCATTCAATCGTATCACTCTTAAAAAACGCAATAGAGGCATCTTTTGTTGAAAAGCCGCCCGTTGAAATGGTCGTCATCGCATGCACGATTGCATCGAAAATCGGCATTTTTTCTGCCCATAATAAAATCGTGCACCAGACTGTCAAAAACACATAAACCAAGGCAATTCCCGCAGCAACCTGAGCCACCCTTGGCATAACTTTTTCAGACCGATCAGAGGACTCAGACCGGAAAATCTGCATTCCCCCAACCTTTAGAATGGGTAGAATTGCCACTGCGATCACAACGATCCCAATGCCCCCAAGCCATTGCAATAGCGCCCGCCACAGCAAAATTCCGGGTGACAAATCATCCAAGCCATTAATAAGCGTTGCCCCTGTGGTGGTAATCCCGGACATTGCCTCAAAAAAAGAATCCGTGAAATCAAGGGGCAGCGTTGAGACATAAAAAGGAAGGGCGGCAAATGTCGCAATGAATAACCAACTAAAGGTCGTCAGTGCAAAAATTTGTGAGGTATTTAGCTGCATGACATTGGTCCGAAAAGCAACAGCCATCGCAAGCCCAACAAAGCACGTAACCATCGCAGCCCGGGCTAAAGCAACCCATGTCCCATGACCTGAAAAATAATCAACAGCGACAGGGATTGACATCGTCGCAGCCAAACAAAATAAGAGTAAGCCAATAATAAAAAGAACAGGACGAAAGTCAGTCATAATCTAGAGCTTTTTACCCGTTTATAGTAGACAGTTTTTCACTATGATTAATGAACAGAGGCTATTTCATGCGGGCTATCAAGCGAGAATGCTGGAATCGATACTTCCATCAAGCGCCCATCTTCGGTTTCCATAAGATAAGCACCCTCCATAATGCCTGAAGGCGTTTTTAAAGGCGCACCACTCACATACTCGTAAGATTCACCTGGAATAAGCGTTGGACGCTCACCCACAACACCATCCCCGTCTATTTTTTCCACAGATCCAAGTGCATCGGTAATCTTCCACTGTCGTTTCAACAGCTGTACCGTATGATCGCTCTTATTTTCAATATGTATGTGATAAGCCCAAACATAGTGTTGTTCACCTGGTTGAGACTGCTCTTCAAGATAGATGGGCTTTACAGTTACTTCGATGCCATCCGTGTCTTGCATGTACATGTCAAAAATCCTTATCTACCTTAGCTTGTAAGAATATCTTACCAAGATCCTCTTAAGCTTACACTTATTTTATACAACTCAAAGAAAAATCGTTTATTTATAGGCTTTTCGGCGCGATTCAGACAAGCGATAAATTTCTGGCTCTCTACCTTCGGACCATTCAATTTCAAAATGATCCCCTTGCACGACCGATTCTAATAACGTCGGCTTATACAATACAATGCATTGCCCCGCTTCATAGCGAACACTCTTATATACAATTCCATCGCCGCCACTTTTTCTGACTTCTTCGCCAAATTTCTGTGAGTGCTGGTGCGAATCATGCTGATAAAGATCTTCGTATTTATTACCCACCTCAGTGATGTCATAAACTTGGCATGTCAGCTTCGCCCGCAGCTCACGGAATTGTAATCGTGCTTGGCTCATACCTGCTTCTTGCAATCGCACACCGTTATGATAAATCGTTTCTGCCAGCGCCGTCTCTAAATCAAAAGCTGCATACCATGCCCGTAAATCAGAAGCATTAAACCGGCCCCCTTGCGGATTTGGATGACAAAATGACGCCATGATTTGTGAGGCACCTGGACGCCCGACAACCCATTGTTCCCGAGGTAATGCATAAAGCTTGCCCAGCTGCGCCTTAATGCGGTCGTTTGTCCAGCCCTCAAGCTCGTACAAAGCCTCAAGATCTTCTTCCGGGGCAATGTCATCGAAAATTTTTACCGTTGGAAACCGGCTTGATATAAGCCGGTGGCAGCTTCGCTTTTCAAGCGTTACCTCTTTTACATCTTCTAGGTCTAAGCTCACCCGCCCCTCCATGCATCGAGGTAACGCCGGACGGCAAACAGATCATTCGCACTTCCCTGGCACATCTTTTCCAAAGGAGTTAGCCCCCCAAAGACAAGGCCAATGTTTTTGTGACGCATCCAGTCGTCAGCGATCTGAGGTTCAACAAAAATAAGATGTGCAGCCTTGTAAATGCCAAGAACCAAAGAGATTCTTTCGAGCTGATCATAGGACAAAGGCCCGGATTTCTCAGACTTCCAGTTATAGAAAGTCGACTCCGATGGGGAACCTAAGAGAATCCGCTGCTCCTTGCCAGAAAGCGTCCATTTCTCAGCAATTACAAAAAATGCACGCAAAGCTGCGGGAGTCAAATCTCGCCTTGTTTGCGGATCAGCGAGATCACGATGGACGCCGGAAAATCCGCTTCCAGCCTCCTTATTTATGATGCATAGCTTGGGTTTCATTGTCACTTACTCCATATATGGACTATTATATCCAAATTTGGAGTGCATGAAAAGTGAATTTTATAGTGGAGCTAATTTACGATTGTCGTTTTCTATAAACGAACATAGAATAAAGAGGCTCCCATTTTAAGAGCCCCCTTCACTACGAACAAAATATTTATTGTCTCACACTTTTTTACGCGCTCAAGCCTATTTCAGCTGCCACTCAGACAATAAATCATCACCATTATCCCAGCTTTTTACCTTCGTTGTAACTTTTTCAGCAATAGAAACATCAGTATTTGGGTTGGTTAAGCAAGCTTTATAGATGTTACCTTTTTCATAATTATAGTCGTTCTCTTCCCACTGATCGAGGCTATCAATAATTTGATGCATAAGATCAGCCGTGATATTTTTAGAAGCAATACAAGCTAAATAAGCCTGCACTTGAAAAACCTCAGAAAAACACTCATAGCGATTTGGTATATCTGCTACTATCTGGCTTAAAAGATCGACATCCACATCCATATTCTCAAGGCAGCATTTGTAAATATCCAAAACACACCCTTGATCACCATCCCACCTCAGAACATCTTCTATCATTTCCTTCGCACTAGACAGCTTCGCATTGGGATGTGCAAAATAAGTTTTATAAAAACCACCTTTTACGTCCTCTAAAGTAATGCGATCATCACAATCAAAGCTATTAAATTCAGCAACAATTTTCTCCATTAAAGATGGATCTATATCAGGATTTTTAAGATAAGAAGTATATAAACTTAACTTTGTTTCAGTTTCCTCATCTTCCCATTCTTCTGCTTCATGTATAATTTCCTTCATTAATTCATGATCAGCTTTACCAGACTCAAAATATTTTTCGTAAATACGTGCTTTTTCATAAATTTCTAGACTTTGAAGACCTTGAATTTCAAGAATAAGTTGTTTTAAATAATTATCATCCGCTTTTGGGTGAACCATACATGCTTCATATATATCGCTTTGGTCATAATAAGATTCCCACTCTAAGCACTTTTCCACAATCTGAGGAACTAATGTAAAATCAAAATCAGGATCCTCCAGATAGCAACTGAAAAAGCCTTTACTCTCTTTTTTTAGAACTTCATGGTCTTCTTCCAAAAAACTAGATAAAAATGAAGAATTTTCTTTTTCTAAAACACAGCTTTCATCAACTATTTCAAAAAATGAAATTGTGCTACCATCCCATAGTATGTATTTTGAGTTACTTCTTAAAAATTTAATCCAACCATATTCGTTTTCTAAATCTGTTCCTTCAATTTTACCGCCATGAAATTCAATAATATGATCGAATTTCTGTCTCTCATTTCCAGAGAATACGATGCGATATGTCTTTCCTTCATGCTCAAAATTTTCGCCTTTAATGGCCCATTCAATAACTTGAACAGCACGATCTACATTGCTTTTTTCTTGAGCGCTTTTTGCATCCGTAAACACCCAATCAGATAAATCGGGGTAATCTGCTTTCACGACATTGATTAAAAGACCCAGTCCAAAAACTGTAAACATTAATAACTTTGGGTCTAGACTAGCATGATTTAAGATTTCCATATTTTCCAGAGTACTGGAAG
>CAYGJW010000118.1:0-5178 GCA_964350415.1 uncultured Alphaproteobacteria bacterium | reverse complement strand
GGCGTTGTAAATTTGTTCATCAGACCAAGGCTTAAGCGCGCAGGCGCTCTGTAGCGACTGTATTTGCGAGACATGGCTTAGGGTTAGGTCAATTGGATTTGGTTGTGTCGGGGGCATTGAGATAAAAGGGTTTGGGTAAGGGCAAAGAATTCGCTGAAACTGTTTGGTGCTGTTTCATTGCCAGTCTATTCAGATGCACCAGGCAAAGTTTTTCCTCTGTCTGAGGTATATCAATATGATGTGTGTTACCAATGAGCGTAAGAAATCGCTTATACCCATTACCAATCAATGTGAAGCGAGGAGGTAGGTGAGGAAGAATCTCTTCAATTGCCAACATTTTCGGGTTTTGAGGATCAAGTCCTGGAATATTTTTACCCAAGACATAGAATTCATTTCTAAGAGATTCGAGGGCGATAAGAAGAGGGCCTTGGATGTTTTCAAATTGATGACTGTAAACCTCAAAATTTGTAAAGCCAAGCGCAGGAATATTTAAGGAGAGCTGTAGTCCTTTAACGGCAGCCAGACCTGCTCTGACGCCTGTAAAGGAACCAGGGCCTGTTGTGGCTGCAAGTAAATGGATTTGTTGGGGCGTGAGTTCTGCTTTTTGAAACAGAGCATCGATCATTAGCATAAGCGTGTCAGCGCGTTTTTTGCTCGCATCGGAGCATGCATAGGCAAGACAGTGGTCCGCTTTAAACAGAGCGACCTGACAGCTTACAGCAGTCGCATCAATTGTAAAAACATACATCCGTCTTTACCTTGAAATGCCCTAAGCCGCTTCTTGAAGGAAGCCTTCAATTTGCTCCGCAGCTTTTTCTTCATCGATGTTTTTAATCGCTGCAAATTCACTTGCAAGCCGGTCAAGAGCTGAACGGTAGACCTGACGCTCACTGTAAGAAAGCTCTGCATCTTCGGCTTTGTGGAAAAGCTCACCGATAACCTCAGCAATACGCTCAGGCTTACCTGAGTTAATTTTTGTTTCATATTCTTGAGCACGTTTGCTCCAAAGAACGTTTTTGCTCGGTCTTTTTTTCTGGAGATTCGATATTGCGACGTTAATTTGTTCTTCTGAACAGAGTTGTCTTAGACCAGATGCGTGTGCTTTCATTGTCGGCACGCGAACGATCATTCCATTTTTTAAAATTTTGATGACGAGAAGCTCAATGCTCATGCCGCCAATGACTTGCTTTTCAATGGAGATAATACTACCAACGCCATGGGTTGGATAAACAACAGTACTTCCAGGTGCAAAATTGATATTCGCTTGATTTGACATAATATCTAACTCTCTTGTCGCGACAGTAGCTAGGTTAAGGCGTATACTACAGAGTATTCTGTCGTATAATTTTTGACCGACTACGTCGTTAAATTATGATCTCGAAACAGTAAGTTCCCTGATCTCGTTTGATAGAACCTCAGTAAAAACTTGATTTAATTTACAAATAATTCATTCGTGTCATGCAAGTTAACATATTAACCTGGAAATTTAAAGTTAAATATTAATATTCCATTTTATGAACATTAAGGTAAGCGTTACTAACTATCATTTTTAGCAGGATTTGGGCTAAAGTTTTCTTCATATTTATTTTCGACACTCTTCCATTTTTCTGCATCTGCCATCGGCTGCGGATTAAGTGTAATATTCGGCCATAGCTTTGCGTATTTACCGTTGATTTCAACCCATTTTTCACTCCCTACTTCGGTGTCAGGGACAATCGCTTGTACAGGGCATTCAGGCTCACAAACACCGCAGTCAATGCATTCTTCAGGGTTGATGACAAGCATATTTTCACCCTCATAGAAACAGTCTACTGGGCATACCTCGACACAATCACCATATTTACAATTAATGCAACTTTCCGTTACGACGTAGGTCATGGATTCTTCCTTTGCTGTGATTAACCTTGCATTAATATAGGTATTTATGCTTAGAAAGGAAGGGGATAATTGAGAGAAAGGAGTTCTCTATGCTGTCTTTATTAAATCTTGTTGATACCATCCTAATGCTTTTCATGTACATTGTCCTGATCCATGTGGTGATGAGCTGGCTTACTGCATTTGGTGTTGTGAATAATTATAATCGTTTTGTTGTGTTGGTGAGCGATTTTTCATATCGCCTAACTGAACCTGTGTTGCGCCCCATACGACGAGTGCTTCCAAATTTTAATGGCATTGATTTTTCACCTGTTGTTCTTTTGTTACTGGTTGTCTTTTGTCGCAATCTAATCCGTGAGTATGGGTTTTAAGAGGTAAATAAACTTAAGTGAAGCAGACTCGAGCAAAAATTATTGATGGTGCCGCTGCAGCGAAAGAGCTTTTGCAAGGGCTTGTGCAAAAACGCATCCAATTTGAAGCGGATTTTAAGCGCCCACCACAGCTTGTTACAGTTTTGGTTGGCGAGAACCCGGCAAGCGCGCTTTACGTGCGTACAAAGCTTATGCGTGCTGAAGAGCTGGGTTTTAAAGCACAGCGCATACAGCTGGATCATAGCGCCAGTGAAGCGGCTTTATTGGATGAAATTAAGCGGCTTAATGAAGATGATACAGTTGATGGTATTTTAGTGCAGATGCCTGTGCCAAAGCATATGGATTCGCGCAAAATTATCGCAAGTATTGATCCTTTAAAAGATGTGGATGGTTTCCATCCCATTAACGTTGGGCGTCTTGCCACCGGCAGCAAAGGATTGGTGCCGTGCACCCCCAAAGGCTGTATGCGTTTGCTACAGCGAGAAGGTATAAAGCTTGATGGCCTACATGCCGTGATTATTGGACGCTCTAATATTGTCGGTAAGCCTTTGGCTCAGCTTTTATTGAATGCCAATTGTACGGTGACTCAAGTGCATTCAAAAAGCCGTGATATTCCGGCTCTCTGCCGGCAAGCAGACTTATTGGCTGTTGGGGTGGGCATACCAGAGTTGGTCCGCGGTGACTGGGTGAAGCCCGGCGCAATTGTGCTGGATATCGGTATTAACCGTTTGATTCTTCCCTCAGGAGACAAAAAACTTGTTGGCGATGTCTGTTTTGATGAAGTTGCACCCATTGCTGCCGCAATTTCCCCAGTACCGAAAGGCGTTGGCCCAATGACCGTTGCATGTCTCATGGAAAATACTTTAGAGGCTGCAAATTTAAGGTGCAGTAAGATAAAGCAGAGATAGACGTTGTCTGCCCTATGTGGTAAGGATCCCTGTATTGTACAAACCATATTCTTAAGGAGAGTATAGAATGACTGAAGCTGTAAAATTACAATCTGTTGGGGGCATACAAGGTGATGCCTTAAATTCATATATTGAGCGCGTTGAAAAGCTTGAAGAAGAAAAAGCAAATATCGCGTCAGACATTCGTGATGTCATGGCTGAAGCCAAAGGGAATGGTTATGATCCAAAAGTGATGCGTCAGGTTCTTCGTCTGCGCAAAATGGACTCAGCAGATCGGGCTGAGAATGAGGAGCTTGTGACGCTCTACATGCAAGCCATTGGCATGATCTAATTTTTAAACCTGGAAAATTTAAGCGATTTTGTCGTTAAAGCTTATTTCGTGTCCTCACGTACAGGAAGTACGTTGCGGGACTCAATTTCACTTTTCCTAAAACTCATATTAAATTTTCCAGGTTTAGTGTATTGTAAAACAGCTTAGACACTAAGCCTCTCAGGCAAACAGGGAGTTCGCCTTTTTGAGTCTTGCCTAGAACTCATTCCGAAATTTACTATTTTAAGTGAGTTGTGACGTTGCCTTGCATTCGCCTCAAACTTATCCGTTTCTCTATATCGTCGTTAAACTGCTTCGACGTACCAAAAGTATGAGATGGTGCAGTTTTCCTAGAGCAGAAACAAAAATTACCTATTTTGATTAAAATATTAAAAAGGCCTGGGATTTACTTCCAGGCCTTTCTTTAACTGCACCATATACGATGCCGGTTATTTTCTTTTAATCAGGCCAATTTCTAACAGAAGATACAGCATAAATTTATCGTTAGGGACTTCACACATATCATCTTGAGGCCATTCTTGATCGCAGTGATCGTTGAAAAAAGCACCACCGTTAGGGGATAGTTTCGTTGCGACGGCCCATTGCTCCATTAGCTCAAGAATTGTTTTATTTGCAAATTTTTCATGACTTTGGATGAAAAGATCTTGCAGTTCTTTGACAATTGCTTTTGGCGTGTACTGCTGTTTAAGATAGTTTTCTGTGGCAATTTTATTTAAGGCTACGGTCATTCTGCCTTCGTTTGTGTCATCAAACTTCACAGCATCCGTATGCGCAAGCATATACATGTCACCAAATTCTTTTACAGCACGGGCATAGGTATGAGAATTCATATTATGCTGCATGATATCAGGATATTGAACGGCAACGCATTTACGGAGAAGCCCTTTTCTAAAGCGTTCAAGGACAGCAATCACCATATTCTCACAGCCATCAAGGTAAGAACCAGATATATTGGAGATTAGATTCGTAAGATTATAGCCTGTGCTGCTGCTACAGTTACGTAGAGCCATTGCAAGGGTAAGAACGGCGTCACGTTGTTGTTCTGCATCCGTAAGCGCGGCAACTGCTTTTGCATAATCCATTAGGGTTGTATAGAGCTTAAATTGGTATACAGGATTAACAAATTTGGGATCTTTTGCATCATTGGCTGCAGAAACAATGGGGGCACCATTGATCGCTGTATTCAGGGCATTTGTAACGCTGTCCCTTGCAAGCCTTAAGTCATAGTAACCGTATTCTGTAACCAACAAGTTTTCGTTACAGTTTGTTGGAATTTGCATGTTGTATATTTTATTTTCATTTACACCTAGCCACCTATTATAGGTAACATATGTTCTATTTTCATTTTTGTAGATAATTGTCTTAAGAATATCAGCAAATATATTATCTTTGTGTGTTTTAAAATTAACGTTAACTTCAGGAGGCGTGAGTTTTATGAGTAAAGCTGCGGTTTTTTCCCAGTTAACTTCGTATTCGTCAAAATCAGTGCTGATATTTTGTAATTTATCCTTTGGAGATTTTTTCTTTATAGGCTTTTTTTCGGTGCTTTTTCTTTTGTTGTACTTTAGCTTGAGCAGTTCATTGCCACAAAGTCTAACAACAAGACGAGAATTATCGTTTTTGTCGTAGCGAGAAACAGTCAGTAATCCATCATTCAATGCCTGTATAAGGCCTTCGTCTCTAGGTAAGCTTG
>CAYGJW010000117.1:0-5203 GCA_964350415.1 uncultured Alphaproteobacteria bacterium | reverse complement strand
TCATAATGCAGCATACCCTAAACATAATATATCAAAAATAGACCTCTTTCTTTAGCTAACAGATGAGCGGGAAGTTGTTTAATGTTATCAATTTTTATGTTAGTTTCTACGAAAATTAACCTATAGTATGCAAGAGAGAGATGCCGATATGTTGTTTAATATTAAGAAAATTCTAGGTTTACTGTGTGTGCTTGCTTTAACTGGATGTCATTCATATAATGAAGACTTAGAGGTAGGTTCGAATGAAGTGGTCCTTGATGATTATGCTGCTGCAAGCATTATAGGAGCTGCTGCAGCTGATATACATTTAAAAACACCGGGCAGTATTAGAAATCCATCACTCTTTAAAATTCAGATTACAGCACTGGATGCAATACTTAAGCAAAAATTAAATACATCTCTCCCTAAAGTTAATATGAAACCTATTGATATAACTAATCTTAAATGGAATTTGAAAGCCGAGTTGTTGCGTATTAGTCATGGGGGAAAAAATCTATCTGATTCTTGTCAGAAAATGATTGATAATGCAGCTCATAATCAATACCTATTGTGTTATTCAGAAGATGATTTTGAGTTTATGCACCAAAATAAAAAATACCATGTGGTCTTTTTTAAGCAGCCTCAGTTTGCTTCTAGTAACAGAGAGACGCAAAAAAATTATGTTGGCATTAGGCGCCCAGGATTTAGAGGGAAGATGATTGGTCTTGACTTGACTTCTGGCGTCTTTGTCAGTGAGTTTAAAAATTAACAAAGAGCAATAGTGGTGTAGTTGCATTCTTTGTAACTTATTGCTTTAATTAGGTTAATTGAAATACCGGGTCTCTGTTGTTAAGCAGGGATTCACATTCCATCAAAAATAGCCAAAATTAGCTTTGGGAAAAATAATGAATTTCTGCATAGGACGCTTCGCTTGATATGATTTTTCTTATTTTAGTAAATAAATTAGAATGGTTGAATCTATAATACTTAAACTCTGAAATATCCAATATATTATAGTTTCTCCAGAAATCAGAATAAACGATGCTGTCTGGGGTAACTTTTCTTTCAATAATCAGTATTAACGTCTTTGAGGAAACATCTAGATGTAAGCGTTAGGAATAATCTTTGTATAGACTTTCACGCCTCTCTTAAGCAAGCCAAATACTGGGGTTTCACCTGTTTACTCCTCGGCCGCGCTTGCCCTTGTGTGTCATCAAAGTAGGACGCGTCAACTTCAATCCCTCCACCAAAAACTTCTCCTAACCCTGCTTCTATCTGGTAAGCAATAAGCTTGTAAGGACGATGAAAATAATACGCAGAATTTTTAGATTAACGCTAACCAGAGATCGTACACCTTGCCATGCTTTCTGATATAGAATGCTCTATTAAACGTTTCTGCTTGAACCAACATAAGCGACTCTTTCTCAAAGCCATAAACATATCTTTTTTGTAGTTAGTTGCTGCATTCCTTTATAAGTGTGTGTCGGGATCTAATGATTTATGAAATCGAAATGCTATTTCTCAAAAAAAGGGCCCTTAAGGGCCCTTTTTAATATTCAAGGTTTTGTTTAGTCTTGAAATCTTTGAGAAAAAGCGGCACGTAACTTTGCGATACTTTTTGGAGAGATTTTCCCTTCAAATTTATCGTTTCTTCCCACAAGGCGAAACTCAACAGTTTGGGCATTCATAAGAGCTTTTAATAATGCTGTTGCATCTTTATAGATGACTTGTTCGCTGTATGTTGGTAGCAGCCAACCTGTATGAATTCCTTGCTTCCCAGATTGTGCGGAGTGAAGTGTTATGCGCTTACCATCAATGATGAAGTAGAGCGGGGCACCTTTACCAAATTTAGTATGAGAAGAAAGTTCATGCTTCTCTTCAGATGTTCTGACTGTTAATTGAATACGTCGCTGTCCTGTTTCTTGAATAAGGAGGTCCTTAAAGTTAAAGCGAACGCTTGTAAGCAGTCCAACTTTGTCAGCTGATATCTCTGCGGATTTCAGAATTCGGATACCTGTAAACTTGTCAAAACCTTCTTCTTTTGTTGTGGCGCAACCACCCAAAGTAAGAACTAAAAGTAAGATTGGAAGAATTGTGCGAGAGATCATTGTGAGCCTTTAATTTATGTTTAAACTTGGAGCAATGTAATCGCTTACATGATGGCATGTCAAGGTGCTCATTTATCGAGAAGCAATAAAATAGCGATGGCTTTTAACTGTAGCAGGTGGGGTGATTGTTTGTAGTAAGCTGTGTGTTATTTTCTGGTCAGATAAGATGCATCCGTTAGATGTTAAAAGATCCGTATAATAAGGTGTTAATCGCTTTATTAATGCTGCATTATCATCTGTATTGCCGCTTCCAATATCACTATGAATAAGTGCGACGGTTCCTTGATGCTGTTCACAAAACTGAGGCAACGTTTTGGTGATATCGCCTTCTATGTAAAGATGGGATGGTGGCTTGCAATCAGGATGGCAATTCATTTGTCTATCAAAAACGTAGATATCGCGCTGAGGAAACAATTCGCATAAGTGACTGTAAGTGCGACCATTCCCAAGGCCGAGTTCAAGAATGGGGCCAGGCACAGAACTAAGCTTTTTAGCCGCCCAATTAAGGCAGTCCCTTTGCGCCTGCAGGCGGCGTATAAATGAATCAAGTCGGCTCATATCAGGATGGTAACGGTTTTTAGGCTTGTTTGTAAATGTACTTTGTTAAATATTGAAAATGTAAGCTTGTTTGTGCAGAAAAAGTTGGAGGATCATTGATGAGTCATAATAACATCTCTAAGTTAACTAAAGATCATAAACCAACATATAATAGGTGTGGGTTTAGTTTAGAAAAGCTCAATTATTTGAGTGAAGCTTTTGGTTTTAACACTCTTCCTGTATTGGGTTATAATGTAGTGTTTGCAGCTGGTATAGATGTTCGATGCCTTGATGTTTTAAAAGGGCGTTGCACATAAGAATCAATTAAAAAACCTTACATGCTTGAATGCGCGTTTTCCTGATGAGTTTCATTCTGAAGCTGAGTCTTTGTCCGCCGTTTTATTCTCACTCTTACTGATTTTCTTGAGGGGGAGTGAGTTTCGAGAGGAGTTTGAAAAGGTTTATCTGTGGCTCGAACCTGGCGGAAAGGTTTTTGTCCTAACTTCTTCACCTTATGGCGCTTAATATGAGTCATTTGCATCTGAGTATGAAAGGCTATTTTTTTAAGGTAAAGAATGGCCTGGTGAGATTTATGATATTCAACAGTATTCTCATGATGAAACTAGCGATCAGATGCCTGACTTTGTGCATTACCTAGATGATATTATGTTACGACGAGAGCTTGAAAAATCTGGTTTTTTATTGAGAAATGTTGTTTTTATTCACCAACAGGAAAAGCGGGTATTGTAGGGCAAGAAAAGTATGAGTGTGTTCTAGCAATAGCTAGAAAGTAGATAAAAAAAGGGGGCCAATTGGCCCCCTTTTTAAGTATTCAGAAAATACTAGAGTGATGCAGAAACACCAGTCATGATTTTCCAACCGTGTACGCGAAGATTAGATCTCTTCGCAGTTTGACGGTCGTAACCTACGCATGCATCCATGCCCCAAGTTTCGTTGAATCCATAACGGTAGTGACCGCTAATACCCCAACCCCAGCCGTTAGCAGAACGCTTGATTCTGCGAAGATTGCTGTGAGATTGAGCAAGATAGTTGATTTTACCAACAAGTTTTACCATGTGGTTTTCAGCAAATGTACCACCAACAGCTAGGCCAGACCAAGGTCCGTGCCATGCAATGTGACGGCTACGTCCGCTAACACGTCCTAGGCTTGTGTGCTTCATGCTCCAACCGAACATAGGCTTAACCATGTAGTTACCATCGCCAAAATGACGTCCAACGTTGTAACCTAGGCCACCAGCAAGATCGCCTTTCCAGCCGTTGTTTCTTACACGGCGGTTGTCAGCTTTACCTTTGTTGTGTGTTGCCCATGCGAATGAACCCATAACACCAAAGCAAGTGCCTTCAAGTGCACCAGAAGTCGCTTCAACCATTCCTTTTGCGCCAAAACCCCAATAACCAGTGTGCGTGTTTAATCCACGACCGTGGTGATTATCATGGCTGTAGCCAGTTCCAAAACCAATCATTACATTTGCATCAGAACCTTCCATTTCTGGTTCAGCTTCATAGCCACCACCAGCAACAGCGTTACTTCCAAGTGCAATTAGTGCGCAAAAAGAGATTGCTCCCAATTCTTTCAAAGTCATTTGATTCCTCCAAACTACGAAGGCCGCTGAATTGCGACTTCGTTTATCACTTCTATAAATGTAGTTTTAGCAATTAGGGTTTTTATGGGAACATCATATTTGTGCTTTAAATTGCTTTTGTTTCTTTCGTTGTAAAAAAGATACACCTTGTTTTGTTTTGCATTATTCAAGTATAAGAGGCAGTTTAGGCTACCAAGGAGTGCTTGTAATGGATGTTGATGGATTGTTCAAAACGTTTGCCCGTGCAAACCCCGAACCTAAGGGAGAGCTTAACCATGTTAATCCTTATACGTTGCTTGTTGCTGTGACGCTTTCCGCCCAAGCAACAGATAAAGGAGTGAATAAGGCGACAGGACCATTGTTTGAGAACGTTCAAAGCCCAAAGCAAATGTTGGCATTAGGTGAAGAGGGGCTGCGAGAGTATATTCGGAGCATTGGCTTGTACCGAACGAAGGCTAAAAACGTTATTAAAATGAGTGAGCTATTGCTTGAGCATCATGGTGGTGAGGTGCCTCAGACAATAGAAGAGCTAATTAAGCTTCCAGGTGTTGGGCGTAAAACAGCAAATGTTGTGCTGAATATGGCGTTTGGAAAGCTAACGATTGCTGTTGACACTCATGTTTTAAGGGTTTCAAATCGTATGGGGCTGGCAAAAGGGAGTGATCCTAATAAAATTGAGCAGCAGTTATTGAAAATTATTCCAAAAAAATGGTTGTTTCATGCGCATCATTGGCTGATTTTGCATGGGCGTTATACATGTAAAGCGCGCAAGCCAGAGTGTTCGGGATGCTCTGTGGTGTCCTATTGCTCTTATATTGACAAAAACTTATAGGACTTTCTTGGGGCTCTCGTAAAAAGTGCTTGAGATTCGGGGCAGGGCAGTGTATTAACTAGGTCGTTGCGGTAAGCAAGTCGGAGTGTAGCGCAGTCTGGTAGCGCGCCTGCTTTGGGAGCAGGATGTCGGGGGTTCGAATC
>CAYGJW010000116.1:0-5214 GCA_964350415.1 uncultured Alphaproteobacteria bacterium | reverse complement strand
TATTATGGGACACCTTTCGCCTTTCCAAGGCCAAGTCCAATTTCCAGCTTTCAACGCTCTGAAAGAACCACGTACAGCGTGCGCTTATTTGCCCCAACGTTGTGACCTTGATCATAATTTTCCTGTTTCTGTTCGTGACGTTGTAACCATGGGACTATGGCGTAAAATTGGTCCTTTTCAAGGCATTACCAATAAACTAAAGCAACAAATTAACGAGGCTCTGCTTCAAGTCAATATTCAAGGGCTGGAAAACCGACTGGTAAGTGAGCTTTCGGGTGGTCAATTCCAGCGTGCCCTTTTTGCCCGGCTTATTCTTGAAGATGCGGATATTATTTTGCTGGATGAGCCTTTTTCAGGCATTGATGAAAAAACCACACATGAACTTATGCAGCTGATACTTGGATGGCATAAGCAAGGAAAAACCATTCTTGCCGTCAACCATGATATTGAACTTGTCCGTCAGTATTTTCCAGAAACACTTTTCCTCATGAAAACCGTTGTTTCTTCTGGCGACACAAAAGAAGTTCTCAGCAATCTTGGTGTTGCCCTTAAAAAGAAAAAGGAATCAGCTCTTGAGGTTTCATCATGAGTTTTTATCAGTTTTTTATCGCACCTTTTACAGAATATGACTTTTTGTTACGGGCTTTACTCGCCTGTATCGCAATTTCGCTTGGATCCACACCTATTGGCACATTGCTTCTACTCAGACGTATGAGCCTTATGGGCGATGCCCTTTCTCATGCGGTCCTTCCAGGCGCTGCAATTGGTTATTTGATTGCAGGACTTTCCCTTATGGCCATGACGGTAGGCGGCCTTATTGCAGGGCTGCTCATTGCCCTTTTAGCAGGCTACACAAGCAGGAAAACAATTTTGCAAGAAGACGCTACCCTCGCAGGATTCTTCATTCTGTCCCTCGCACTGGGGGGACTTATCGTCACAGCTTCAGGCAGTACGGTCGACCTAATGCACTTTCTGTTCGGAAATATTCTTGCTGTTGATCAAAGCGCTTTGATCCTTATTTCTGGTGCGACGACCCTAACCCTTGTGACGCTTTCCTTGATTTACCGCCCAATTATTATTGAGTGTTTTGACCGCTCATTCTTCCATACGATCAGCGGGTACGGGCAACTTTATCACTTTCTATTCCTAGGGCTGGTTGTCGTTAACTTAGTTGCAGCCTTTCAAACCTTGGGCACCTTGCTTGCTTTTGGGCTTATGATGTTGCCTGCAATTGTCGCACGTTTATGGTCCAGAAACATAGCGTCCCTCTTTTTTATTGCAGCGGGCGTTGCAATCGTTGGTTCTTATATTGGACTTTTGTGCTCATTTCACTTAAATTGGCCATCTGGACCATCCATTATTGTTATTGTTGGAATATTATTCATCCTGTCTCTTATCGCCCACGGCACAAAAAGACAGCAAACTAAATAAGCGATTATGAAAAAAATAATTATCTCAGCCGTTATTATCCTTGGGATCCTTGCTGGGTTCTATCTGATTTTTGCCTCTAAAGCCGAACAAGTTCCTAGCACTCATAATAAAAAAAAGGTCGTGACGACTTTTAATATCTTGCAAGATATTACCAAAAACATTGTTCAAGATCGTATGGATGTCATCTCATTGATTCCGCCCCTCGCTGATCCACACATTTATCAACCTGGCCCCAAAGATGTTATTACCATTGGTAAAGCTGATGTCATTATCATGAATGGTTTTGGTCTTGAGGGCTGGATTGAAAGACTGATTACAGCTTCCGGATTTAAGGGGACACCAACTATATGTACAGAGAATATTCAGCCTGGATTTGCAACAACACCCTGTAGAAAGTGCCATGAATGTCCGTGCGATGAGCACGGAAATCCCATTAAAATGCTCGATCCTCACGCTTGGAACAGCCTGGTTAATGTCATGCACTACGTTGATACCATTGCAAGAAGTGTTGCAGAAAATGACCCTCAGAATGCAGATTTTTACCTAGAAAATGCAAAGAATTATAAAATAAAATTGCAAGAGCTCCATGAATGGGCCCTGAAAAAAGTGACCGCCGTTCCGCAAGAAAAACGCCAAGTCATCACAAGCCATGATGCTTTTGGTTATATGGGGCGCGATTATCACATAACATTCTCAGGGGTCCAGGGTGCATCAACAGAACAAGAGGCTACCCCTGCCCGCATCGCAACGATTATTGAACGGGTAAAGGCATTGAAAATTAAAGCAATATTCCTTGAGCCTGAAGAGCATTCCAACCAAAAGCTAATTATGAGTATCGCTAATACGCTTAACATCAAGGCTGATACTGTCCTTTATGCGGACAGCCTTTCACGGAAAGGTGGTCCTGCAGCAACCTTTACTGAAATGTTCTGCCATAATATCAATAAACTTGTGGAAGCCATGTTAAAAAATGGTTTATAGAAAACAAAGTTTGTCTTTGCTATATGTAGAAAGTAAGGCCTTTTAAATGTATTCAAAAGACTGAGTTAACTTATGTATTTTGCACTTGCGACAATTTATTTTACGATTTTATTTACCGAACTTGGTGATCGGACGCAAATCTCGACCATGCTTTTTGCGGCAGAGCGACAATACCCGCCCATTTATCTGTTTCTAACAATTCTTATGGCATTCACAACAACAACAGCTATTTCAATGTGTATTGGCCATTACTGCGCCCGCTATATTGATGCAGTTCCAATTAAACTTATTGCAGGAATCTTGCTCATTGCAATGGGCATCTGGCGCATCGTTGATCACTTTCAAGAAGCAGCACAACCCATCGCATCTTAAATTACGCACCCATCGATGCTTGCGTACAAATTAAAAACTTCAGTATATACTGCTGTATTTATTTAAGGAACATAAATATATATACAATTAAAAAATAAATATGATAAAGTTGTATTATTATGCATATTTTAAAAAAGATAATAAAATCAGAAGAAGGCGCTACTGCGATTGAGTATGCCCTTATTGCATCGATTATCTCCGTCGTTATTATTGGGGCACTTAAGTTAATCGGGCCTGAGCTAACAAGCAGCTACAAAGAAATTGGCACAAGCCTACAAACCAATTTAAATAATAGCTAAACCGCACGCGCTATCGTATAAGAACTCTATGGACACTTTTTTTATTACATTTCTGGCTCTTTCTTTCCTCATTGGGACGATTCCGTTTGGCTTTATCTATATGCATATGGCCGGCAAAGGCGACCTGCGCAAGATGGGATCCAATAATGTTGGCGCCACCAATGCCCTTCGCGCTGGCGGAAAGAAAATTGGTGCGCTCACGCTTATTTCAGATCTTACCAAAGGTATGATCCCTATTGTTTTAGCCATCCAGTTCTTACCGGGTTCAGAACTATGGTGTCTACTTGCCACTGTTCTAGGGCACATGTTTCCGCCTTGGCTTAAATTTAAAGGCGGCAAAGGCGTAGCAACCGCGGCTGGCGGTCTATTTGTTTTTTCGCCCCTCGTCGGGCTTTTATGTCTTACGACACACCTCATAACCATTACCCTGACACGGGTCTCTGCAATTGCATCCCTTGTCATGGTCAGCTTTGCACCTTTATGGACATGGATTTTAATTGATTCTAAAAGTGCATTAATTACGATGCTTATAGGATTGCTGATTATTCTCAAACACGCTGAAAATATTGGGCGCATCCTTAACAAGACCGAAAAAAAACTCGGCAATCAATCTGGGGAGACTGAAACTGACAATCCAACCGCCGAAAAGTCACCAAGAAAAACTTAACTGGCTCAGGCTTATCCGAACACAAAATGTTGGCCCCATTACTTTTTTCAAACTCATTGAACGCTACGAGTCTGCAAAAATCGCGCTTGAGGCGTTACCTGAACTTGCAGCCAAAGGTGGCAGCAGCCGTAAATTCACCCCTTACAGCCTAAGTAAGGCTGAAAAAGAATATGATGCGCTGATTAAGCTTGGTGGCGCACTCGTGGCCTTCGGTGAGCCTGAATATCCTGACGCACTACAACATGTGTCCGATGCACCACCGCTGCTTTCCTGCTTAGGTCACCTGCATCTTGCAAACAAAAGCACTGTGGGTATCGTCGGTGCACGCAATGCATCCGTTAACGGCAGACGCTTTGCAGAAGTCCTGGCAACCAAAATCGGCGCCCATAATCATGTCATTGCTTCTGGGCTAGCGCGCGGCATCGATACCAGCGCCCATAAAGGAAGCATTGCGACAGGTACAATTGCTGCAATTGCAGGGGGCGTAGATATTATCTATCCGCCTGAAAACCAAGCGCTCTATAATCAGATTAAAGAGCAAGGTCTAATTATCTCGGAAGCGCCGCTTGGTGCAACGCCTCAGGCCCGGCACTTTCCAAGGCGTAACCGGATCATCTCAGGTTTATCGAAAGGCGTTATCATTATTGAGGCCGCCATTAAGTCAGGGTCTTTAATTACTGCCCATAATGCATTAGAACAAGGCCGTGAAGTTTTTGCCGTTCCAGGATCCCCCCTTGACCCGCGCTGCCATGGTCCGAATAATCTTATTAAGGACGGTGCCATCGTTGTAACACGTGCCGAAGATGTGCTTTCACACCTGGAATCGCTTGATGCAATCAGCTTAAATGAACAGCCAATGGCGCCTTATAAATCAATGAGCTTAAAAGCAATTTCTGAAGAAATGGTTGAAAACCAGCGCCAACATGTTATATCCCTTCTAAGCTACGAGCCCGCACCGATCGATGAAATCGCGCGTGAGCTTGAAATTTCAGCAGGCATTGTCATGGCTGTACTTCTGGAATTAGAGCTTGCCGGCAGGATCGAACGGCACCCTGGGGGGAAAGTATCGCTCCTTGCGCAAGATCAAGAAACACAACAATCCGCATAGTATAGATAATAAAAGTATGAAACTCTTAATCGTCGAATCACCCGCAAAAGCTAAAACCATCAACAAGTATCTTGGTAAAGACTATAAGGTCCTTGCAAGTGTGGGCCACGTCAGGGATCTGCCCTCTAAGAATGGTTCAGTTGTTCCTGAAAATGACTTTGAAATGCTGTGGGAAGTTGACAAAGGGTCAGAAAAAAACATTAAGCCGATTGTTGAGGCACTCAAATCTGCGGATGGCGTCATACTCGCAACCGATCCGGATCGCGAGGGGGAGGCTATCTCATGGCATGTACTGGAAATTCTAAAAAAGAAACGGCTTCTTAAAAACAAAACGGTTGAACGGGTTACCTTCAACG
>CAYGJW010000115.1:0-5222 GCA_964350415.1 uncultured Alphaproteobacteria bacterium | reverse complement strand
CACCTATGCAACAAATAACGAACTGGGCTTTGATTATCTGCGGGATAATATGAAGTTTAGGGAGTCTGAAATCGCTCAGCGTCCTTTCAATTACGCCATTGTCGATGAGGTCGATAGTATCCTAATCGATGAAGCCCGTACGCCGCTGATTATCTCAGGCCCTGCTGAGGATTCCTCAGAACTTTACATTAAGATGAACACGCTTATCCCGCTTCTGAAGCCGGAGCACTATGAAAAAGACGAGAAAGCCCGCTCCATCACCCTGACAGAAGATGGAATCGAAGCCATTGAAGGCATCCTTAAGGAGCACAAAATCCTTGACGGTTCACTCTATGATGTGGGGAATGTTTCCCTTGTGCATCACGTAAACTTAGCCCTTAGGGCACATCACTTATTCACCAAAGATGTCGACTATATTGTTCAAAACAATCAAGTAGTCATCGTTGATGAGTTTACGGGACGCAGCATGGAAGGCCGCCGCTTTTCTGAAGGGCTTCACCAAGCACTTGAAGCACGCGAGAATGTACCTGTCCAAGTTGAAAACCAGACACTCGCCTCCATTACCTTCCAAAACTATTTCAGGCTTTATCCTAAACTTTCTGGGATGACGGGTACGGCGATGACCGAAGCCTCGGAATTCATGGAAATTTATGAACTTGATGTGATTGAAGTTCCCACTAATTTGCCAATGATTCGTCAAGATCAGGACGACGAAATCTACCGCACGCAAGCAGACAAAGATGTCACGATTGTTAAGGTTGTTGAAGATTGCTACAAGCGCAAGCAACCGGTTCTAGTTGGCACAGCCAGCATTGAAAAATCCGAGCATTATTCAGCACTTTTGAAAAAACATAAGATTCCCCATCACGTTTTGAATGCCAGAAACCACCAAAATGAAGCTTTTGTTATTGCACAGGCCGGCCGACCTGGCGCCGTTACCATTGCAACAAACATGGCGGGTCGGGGTACCGATATTAAGCTGGGCGGTAACGTTGAAATGCTTGTCAAAGAAGCGATGAAAAAAACCAAAGACCAAAGCAAACTTGCCGACGTTGAAAAGCGTATCATTGCTGAAGTTGAAACGGCAAAACAAGAAGTGCTTAAGGCTGGCGGTTTATACGTTATTGGTACAGAACGCAACGAAAGTCGGCGCATTGATAATCAGCTTCGTGGTCGCTCGGGTCGTCAAGGTGATCCAGGTAAAACCAGTTTCTACCTATCCCTTCAAGATGACCTGATGCGCATTTTTGGCTCCGAACGCATGGACTCTATCCTTGTGAAGCTTGGCCTTGAAGAAGGCGAAGCGATCACCCACCCATGGGTAAACAAGGCCATTGAGCGCGCTCAGAAGCGTGTTGAAGCGCGCAACTTTGACATTCGTAAGCAATTGTTGAAATTTGATGATGTCATGAACGATCAGCGTAAAGTGATCTATGACCAACGCCGTGAAATCATGGCTGAGGACGACCTGTCTGATACGATCAAAGATATGATCGAAACAACAGTCGATGATATCACAGGCCAGTTTACGCCTCAAAATGTAAGCCCTGAGCAGTGGAGCCCTAAGTCCCTTAAGGAAGAATCACAAAGGTTGCTTGCCCTGAATCTGCCAATTCAAGACTGGGTAGAGACTGAAAAACTAAATGGCAACGCGATCCATGAGCGTCTTTGGAATGAAGCCCTCAGCCACTATGCTGAAAAAGTAGCAACTTACGGCCCTGATGTTATGCGTTCTGCTGAAAAAGCCATTCTAATCCAGGTCCTCGACCAGCTTTGGAAAGACCACTTACTGAGCCTTGACCAATTACGTCAAGGGATTAACCTACGTGCGTACGGTCAACGCGACCCGCTGAATGAGTATAAGACTGAGGCCTTTACAATGTTCCAGGATATGCTGGGGCGCTTGAATCATACGGTGACAGAGATTATTTCCCATGTGCGTATTGGTGATAATAACTTTGATGACGCCTTTGACTCAGACCTTAGCCACGCCAGGGAATCACGCAGAGATCCTGCGCTGGAAGGCTTAGATGATGCAGGTCCTCAAGGACCCCATGCCATTGAAACAGTCCGTCACCCCAGTCTTGAGGAAATGAATCCTGGCAACCCGCAAACCTGGGGTAAGGTATCCCGCAATGCGGCATGTCCGTGCGGTTCAGGCAAGAAATTTAAGCAATGCCACGGTAAATTAACAAGCTAAGCAAATGCAGTGCGTTTATTTAACAATCGATGATGCACCTTCTTCTTTTATGAGGGAGAAGGTTGACTTCCTTCTGAGAATGAATATTCCTGCCGTATTTTATTGCCGAGGTGAGGACATAGAGCAGTATTTAGATGCTGTTGTCTATAGCATCCAAAAAGGCTTTCTAATAGGAAACCACAGCTACTCGCACCCCTACTTTTCTAAACTTAGCCTCGTACAATGCAAAGATGAAATCCTTAGAACAGAAGCATTGATTGAGCAAGCCTATTCCCAAGCAAAAATAACGCGTCCAGCCAAAATCATACGTCTTCCTTTTGGCGATCGTGGCGATGGTAAAACCTGTTCAATAAAGGCCTCATCCAACTCAAATCATGCACTAGAAATACAAAATTTTCTCAAGAAACAAGGGTTTAAAAAGGCAGTGTTTGAAGGTACAAGCGACGAAAAAGATAATCACATTGACTCAGGATGGACAGCAGACACTCGTGACTATAAAAGCGCGCATATTACCAATCTAAGCACTGAACTTAGGCTATTGAGTGAGCAGCTTAATAAAGGAAATAATGAGATCATTCTGTTACATGACTTCTCTCGCTCGCACGCGGCTTTTGAACCAACTATTAAAGCTATCTGCGCATCAAAGGTACATTTCTCAATCCCTACATTTAATTGAAATCCTCCTCAATAAAACAATTTACCCTCCCCCAAATAAAAACACCGTGGTATAATAAAAAAATACAACAGGACCAACTAAAGGGATAAGAAAACATGGAAACTTTTTATAAAATGAGCAGTGAACACTGGGAAAAAGTGACAGGATCTCTTGAAATTGTTCTTGCGAATACGCACGCCCTTTACCTTAAAACACTGAATTATCACTGGAATGTCACAGGACCACATTTTTCAATGCACCATGATCTTTTTGGCGCGCATTACGCTAATCTTGCAGAAGCGATGGACACAGTTGCAGAGCGCATCAGGGCTTTAGGAAAACGGGCCCCAGGTAGCTTTTCCGAATTTAATAAACTAAGTCTTATCAAAGAAGCTTCTGCTGAAAAAATAGCGGCCAGGGAAATGCTACAGGATCTTCTAAAAGACCATATGATCGTTATTGAACTTATCCAGGCGCTTAATATAGCCTCTGAAGACGCAGGAGACGCCGCAACAGCAGATCTTGCAGCAGCACGCCTAGCCTGGCACCAGGAAGCTGCTTGGATGCTCCGTAGCACGCTTGAATAAGCAAGATTGTTTTCAATCTTACGATCACCTATTGCGTAGCCAAATAGTTCTGCTGCAATTTAACCAGCCTACTCGCACTCTTTACTTACCCCTGCACCTCTCCGGCTAACCATAAACCCTACCCCTATGCCTGATATTATTAACACACGTAGATATTATGTAATATTTTCATCCTTTGCTAAGAAAGAGATTAAATTTATAAATTCAATAAAATTGTCGACTTCTTAAAATTAACAAAATGAGATAATAAGTAAAATTTAAATAAAAATTTAAACAATTAAACTTTCTATAGTATAATGTTACTATGACATACTCTATAATTAAAAAATTAACGCTCGCATTTCTTTTTATTATTATCTTTAATACTAAAGAAACCAGAGCAACAACACCAACAGATACAGACAACGAGGGATACTCAACGAATTCTTTTGTTCAGCTAACCTCAAAATCAAATCGCTACCGACGCAAATCCAGAAGGATTATCTTGAAAAGGCGTAACCAGGCCGCCAAACGAAGAAGGGCACAAGCACTACAAAGAAGACGTGACTGGGCGTCTCAGCGTAGAAGGAGCGCATTGCAAAGAAGCCGGAACCAAGCATCCCAACGTAGAAAAGCTCAAGCTTTACAAAAAAGACGTAACTGGGCAGGCAACAGACAACGCTGGAGACAACACCGACAACGTCAGCGCTCCAACAGAAGAACGAACAGAGCAGCACAACTTCGAAGGCACCGTCAGGCCATCCGTCAAAGAGCTAAACAGCAGGCCTGGGCACGCGCTGTTGAAAGAGCGAAACACCGCTCACGCCGTGGGGTAAATCGTTTTAATCCTACCTGGCGCCTGAAATAATACGCAGGAAATCCAAATTATAGCTGAGTCAAAAGCAGTACAATTCCCTTAAATATCCTCATGCTCCTTAAGAGAATAACAATCGATAATATAATTCAAAAGACCAAGCAGAAGAGTAGTTCGCTTCTTTGTATCTCGTGAATATAACGCGCGTACAAAATAGAAGCTGAAGAGAAAACGCTAGACCTCTATGAATCTTACTTCAAGTCATAAACCATCAATCTCGATGCTATATAAAAAAGGGCCCAACAGCAAAAGGCCCCCTTTCTCAAAAACTGTACCTACTGACTCTTAGTAAGCTTTTTCATTAACTCTTCTTGTATTTGGCCTAATACCACATTATTTTTTTGAGAATAAAACAATGTTTCAGCATGATTTTTTACAGAATCTTCACCATGCGCAGTAACATGCAAGTCAAAATTATGTCCTTCAATGCCCTCAATTTTTCCTAAAAGACGATCTTTATCTTCTAGACTAAGACTACCTTCAACATGATAACCTCTAATTTTCTGCTTTAAGCTTTGAAACTGAGCGCTATGTTGAGCATGAAGTTCTCGCGTAATCGCCTGTGCAGTACCTGATGCTAAAAGTATACACATTCCACTTGCAAATAAGATATTTCTACGCATATGAGCTCCCCTTAAATTATTATCATTATCTTCCGCCTCTTTTAACACTGGGCGTATATTTTATTGTGGACTACTTTGCCCGTAAACTTCAAGCGGCAATTAAAAATAGAATAAGCAACCCGCAAAAAAGAGAGTGCTTAATCACTTTTCTTTTTCCACTTCATCAAAAAAAACTCCTGACTTATTAGGACCTGGAATTAAAAAATTTCACTTTACCTTGGAGGCAAGCGCCTCACCCCTTAGGCTACCTAAGGGTCTAGACTAGCATAAACATCTAAAAAGGGTTTTAATGCTAGTATGAACA
>CAYGJW010000114.1:1367-5303 GCA_964350415.1 uncultured Alphaproteobacteria bacterium | reverse complement strand
CTACAAGATTATGCGCGCTTATATGCCAAAGCGCGGTGTGCTGGGGCTGGATATGATGACCCGGACGACGACAACTCAGGTGAACCTGGATTATGCCTCCGAAGCTGATATGGTGCAAAAATTACGTATTGGCTTTGCCCTGTCGCCGATTGTTGGGGCACTGTTTTCAAATTCCCCTTTTAAGGAGGGGCGTCCAAACGGATACTTAAGTTACCGAAACCAGGTTTGGGAGCATACAGATCCAGATCGTTGCGCAATGCCTGGGTTTGTTTTTGAGGATACTTCAGGGTATGAAGCTTATGTGGATTATGCGCTGGGTGTGCCGATGTATTTTGTTTATCGGGACGAAATTTATCACGATGTCACAGGTGCTTCGTTTAGGGATTTCATGCTTGGTAAGGTGCAGGGATTTGAAGGTGTTTATGCAAACGTTGAAGATTGGGAGTTGCATTTATCGACAATCTTTACAGACGTGCGCTTGAAACAATTCTTAGAATTTAGAAGTGCAGACTCAGGACGATGCCCATCTGTTTGTGCGCTGCCGGCTTTGTGGGTTGGGCTATTATATGATCAGCAAAATGTAGACGCCCTAAGTGCGATGATAAAAGACTGGTCTTTCGAGGATGTAAAGTCCCTCAGGCATGAGACCTCCAGAGTTGGGTTGGATATGCACTTTAAAGGTAAAAGCTTATGGAAGTGGGGCGATAAAATTGTCGCTCTTGCCCATAAAGCACTTGTAAAGCGGAACCTTAAAGATGCAGAAGGGTATAGCGAATCCCGCTACTTAGAGCCGGTTCTAGAGGTTTTACAAACCCGGGAAACCAATGCAGAGCGCTTGATTAAGAAATATAATAATGAATGGGGGCATTCGATCGCCCCTATCTATTCGGAGGAGTCTTTCTAAGTCCTTACGCTAATTCAGGCCCCATAAATTTATAGGTTTAGCCCTAGGCGTCATTTTTTTCCTTGTGTGTCCACAAAATTATTTTTATTTTATGTATGGCAATCTGGTTTGAATTCTAGATTATCTTGTTTATGATTCTGTACGGAATTTTTAAAAAGGTAGGTGTTTTTTTAACGTATTTATTTTAAAGAAAACGACTGTTGTTTATTGTCTTTTGGTTTTTTTTGGATGCATTTTTTATCGAAATGTATTTGATGTGCTCCCCATTACCTCTAAGCATATTGATTCTTCAGTGAAACAAGAAGGTATTGGAGTTGTCTCTCCTATTCATCGAGGTTGTGAGGCAGGGCGAGAGCAGAAAAAGGTAGTGAGTGACGCATGTATTGCTCGATATTTTAAGAAGTATAAATCGAATAAAGTTCTGAGTCAGGCTTTCGAAATGATAGAGGGGGCGCATCTTTCTCATGCCCAAGATATTAAAGTACTTCTGAACTGTATTAGGGGTCTAAACGAAGATAACTTAGAACTAAAAGAAATTTTGGCGCTTATTGACCATGACGAAAAACTTCTTTCTGTCATTGGAAAAATTGCGAAGGGGCGTTTGTACTCAGCAGTATTTAGAGATCAGATCAGGACAATGATTGATTTTAAAACGTTAGCAAAGGCAAAGTGTTTTATTAGAGAATTTCCAATGCTTATAAGGGCTGGAGTACCTCAGAATCTCTTAAATACCTCGGGTAGCCAGCTCTTAATTTTAAAAGCCTCTCTTTTTTATATAGCAATGGCAAAATATAAAAAAGCAGGGAAAAAGTTTTCCTTAATCATGAATAGGTTGTCTAGTTTTTATCCTGGAGAACAGCCTTGTGATACAAAGATTCAAAGTCTTTTATTGCAGACAAATCTTATTTATAATCAGCGCTTTTATACGCCCGCGCTGTCTTATGTTAAAAATGCCAATATAAGTTTAGCTGTTTCTACTGACAGAGAGGGGTTAAATGTTGCGCGCTTTTTAGGCCGTCAATTGAGTCATCCGCAAATGTTTTTTTCAGATTGTTCGGGATTTGTCGCAAATATTGCAAAAAAATTGCACCCCAAAAATACTTGGTTGCAAAACCATCGCTTTATGTCTTGGCATTTATCAGATGCCTATGACCGTATGATGAATCAGCAATACAATACATTGTATAAATTTTATGGTGTCAGTGGGCTTGTTAGAGATCTAACAGAGCATGAACGAGGGGCTGGTGGTCATTCCAGGGTAATACAAGAGCTTTGTAGTATCTTTGTTCCTGTATCTAGCCCCAGATCAAATGTCCAACCTGGTGATGTTATTGTTGTACGTTACAAAGAAGCTAAAATTGAAGGACATGTTGTGATTGTTGTCGAGCAAAATGCTTCTGATCTAGATGAAATGACGGTTGTTGAGCTGACACGTGCTGATGTTGGCGGAACGCGTCATGGTTATAATTGGAGAAAGTTTTCTTTATCGTCTCCTGGATATGGTAAAGAATGTCGTGTGTTGAGATTTAGAGAGAATTTTTGTAAAGAAGGTCATTGAGAGGGCGTCGCCGCTGATGTATAGTGCGAAGATGTCAAATATATTACCTAAACGTCGTGGTCTGATCTTTGTTTTATCGTCCCCATCTGGGGCAGGAAAGACCTCAATTGCCCGCGCGTTACGCCAATCAGATGCAAATATTGCGCTTTCAGTTTCCGTAACGACACGGCCAAAACGGCCCGGTGAAGTTGACGGAAAAGACTATAGGTTTGTAAGTCTGGAAACATTTGAACACATGGTTTCAGAAGGAAAATTTCTGGAGCATGCAACGGTTTTTGGTAACCGTTATGGCACGCCAAAGGATGCGGTAGAGCAAGCTTTGTCCTCGGGGCACGATATGCTGTTTGATATTGACTGGCAAGGGGTGCAGCAGCTTGATCAAACAGGCCGGCGGGACTTGGTGAGTGTATTTATTTTGCCGCCAAGTATGCAGGCTTTGGAGCATAGGCTTCGTACGCGCGCTCAAGATCCGGAAGACGTTGTACAACGCCGCATGCAAGAAGCATCGAGCGAGCTAAGTCATTGGGCTGAATACGATTATGCGATTGTCAATGATGTCCTTGATGACACGGTTGAATCAGTTAAAAAAATTTTAGAAGTTGAGCGATTAAAGCGCCATCGTCAGTTGACAATCGCAGACTTTGTGAGCACATTGCGTACAAGTTAAAAAAAATTGAGGAGATGAAAATGCAAAAGAGATTTTTTGGCCGAGTACTTGTCTTGATCGCAATGCTTGTTGCACCTGCTGTGGCGACATTACCTCAATTTGAAACAAAGAGCGGCAGTGCTTGGGAAGGCGCGATACGTGATGTGTTAAGCGCTCATGTTGAGGCTGATAATCGTAGCTTTATTTATGCGCGTAACAGCAAATCTTATCAGGCTACTCTTTCTGTAAGTCTGGTTGGGGCCATTCTACCAAAGAGTGTTGATAAAGCAGAAGCAGTAAGTCTTTTAAAGGGAGCACCTGACAGCCTTAAGCCTGTTATTTTTAAGCTGTTAATTGGTTGTAACTTAGATTTTTTTACAAGTTCTGTTGAAACAGATTCGAAAAAAATAAAAGGCAAAAATCTTCCACAACCTTCAGCCAATTGTCCTTTTAGGCCGGGAATGGATGTAAAGCCGTTACTAGAAAGAATGTTTGCAAACCGATGTTTCGATTTTAATTCTTTAAAATTCATGTTGTCTCATCGTAGCTATTTTGTTTTTAAGAATGCATCTTATGACACGTTGTTCTCATATCTTTCAGGTGCAAAGACAGACCAGAAAAAGCTCGCAAATATCAAAATTACAGATCTTGGTGCGAACAGAATTAGCCTACCTCAGTCTGCTACCATTCGTATGAGATCTGGTGGCAATGATACAAAACAGACCTATGATGTGAAAGTTGGAAAACAAAAGGCGACACTGACACTTTCGACTGAAATACTAAGAAAAATGAATTCTAAAGCTAAAAAGGGTTCCAAGTCTAAGAAAG
>CAYGJW010000114.1:0-1267 GCA_964350415.1 uncultured Alphaproteobacteria bacterium | reverse complement strand
AAGGGTTCCAAGTCTAAGAAAGCCTCCAAGTCTAAGAAAGCCTCTAAGTCCAAGAAGAGCTCTAAGTCTAAGAAGAGCTCTAAGTCTAAAAAAAAAGCTTAAATGTAAGGGAGCGTCCCAAGCAAAGCCCTTCCATTAAGAGAGCGCCAGTTAGACCTATTAATGTTAATAGGTCCGCTCCAGTGCGCGTACGCCAGCAAGTTCAGGAGCAAGCCCAAGCCATTCCTGCGGTCAATCCTCCTCAAGAGGCCCTTCGAAATCGAGTTGCTCCTGCGGATATTGCGCCGGCCGATAAGGTTGAAGAGTCAATTCTACAGAGAGGGCTCCAGAAATTTAAAGAGGCCTCTGGCTTTGTTTTAAGAGCGATGCCTTCTGTTGATGAGGGTGCTCAGATTGCTGCAGGGATAGCTTTAAAATTTGCGATCAAACTTGCAATTCAGAAATCGTTAGGCATTTAAAAAATCCTTTAGACTTCTGGCGCTTGTGCTTTGAAGGCGCGGGCAATGGCGCACCAGGTTACAACATCCAGTTGTTCAGGCCTGGACGTTGGGTCAATATTGAGGTCAGTCAGAAAATTCTCAATAGGGCCAGGAATTAGGCTCTTTAGGCTGCCTCTGAGCATCTTGCGGCGCTGATTAAAGGCTTGTGCCGTTACGTGCTCCAAAGCGGTTTTATCCGCAGGTGCAAGCGGTTGATCGCGTGGTGTAATCTTAACAATGGCAGATGTAACCTTTGGCATTGGGGTAAAAGCGTGAGCCGGAACCTCAAATGCGAATTCGGTTTGGCAAAGCCATTGTATAAGGATTGAAAGGCGGCCATAGCTTTTTGTATTGGGACGCGCGCAAATTCGATCTGCAACTTCCTTTTGAAACATTAGTGTCATGCCAGAGCAACGTTCTAGGTCTTGAATCCACCCCATAAGAAGGGTTGTTCCAATGTTGTAGGGGAGATTGGCCACAATATGGTAAGGGTCATTAGAAAGCTCTGAAATTGATATTTTCAGGGCGTCACCTTGAATGATCGATAGCTTTCCAGCACTGACTTTTTCCAGCGCGCTAAGGATCGGCAAACAGCGATCGTCTTTTTCAATGACAATAACGCGCTTTGCATCAGATGTAAGGAGGCTTCGGGTTAAACCGCCAGGACCTGGACCAACCTCAATGACACTTTGATTTTTGAGTGATCCTGCATTCCTAACGAATTTATCCAATAAATAGCGAACAAGAAAAAAATATAGCCCCAAAGACATGCGCGCAACCAAGATATT
>CAYGJW010000113.1:0-5425 GCA_964350415.1 uncultured Alphaproteobacteria bacterium | reverse complement strand
TTGCGATAGAAAGAGGGAGGTGCTTGATTCAGTACCCGAATTTTTTCGCCTTCTATAATATCAAAATCTGACCTTAGAAGGCTGGCTTTATCATCAGGATGGCGCGGAAAGCTATAGTGTTTGTTTATTGTTTGAATTGCTACAACTATATAGAGGCTGCCATTCTGTAGTTTTCTTTTTCCCATGCGTGTTTTTATCGTATCAGAAAAAATAACGTTGTTGTCTGCACCTAAAACTTGCAGGCGTGAGTTGTTATTTGGGTCGATTCTCCAGCACACTCCCTTGGAAAAATCAATGCCCTCATATTTAGATCGTTGTTTTTTTACTGGCGGAGCACTTTTCGGAGGTTGCGCCTCTGAACGTTGACGTTTATGGCCCGTTAATCTTGTTATTGTACCTTTTGAAGAAGGTGCTGAAGCAGCGACGAGTGGCGTAGTATGGATTGTCGCAGCTGGAGCGTGCGTTTGTGCTGGCTGTTGAGCAGCAGGGAATTCTTTCATTCGAACAAGATAGATTTTGCCGTTATGAAATATTGATTTTTTCCCAATAAGAGATCCTGTGAATTTTTTTGTTGTAACAAGAGCTCCATCCTTATCTCGAAACTGTATTTTTGTTGGGTCCGTTGGATCAATATTCCATCTGCTTGGGTTTGAAGGTGCTGCAAAAGCAGATGAAAATAAGAGTGCCCCAATAATAAGGGTGCGTTTCGTTAAGTAAAACATCGTATTTTTCCTTTTAAATATGTGTAAGTGTAAGTACTTATGACATGGTCGAAGTAAAAAGTCAAGTTTATTGATGTATCGTGTGGGTTTTTATAAACGTATGTTGTGAAGTTGAGGGCGCTTTAGTATGGTTGTAGAAAGAAATTTTATAGAGAAAAACACTCATTATAGATAAAATAAGTGTTTAAATTCTGAACGGATATTTTTGGAAAATCCATCAGTAAATAGGTGGCAACAACATGCAAAAGCAAAACATGGAAAAACTTGCAAAGCAAATTAGAACAAGTGATCAAGCTGTTTTTTTTGAAGTGATAAGCTCTGTGCCTGGTACAGATAAAATTGAGTTTAAGTCTGAAAATTTTGTACGGAGCTGGACTTTTCGTGCTCCAGTACAAGAGTATATAGAAGAGTCTAAATAATAATGATGGCATTGGGTTTGAGTCATCGCTGAATCGGCTATAAAAGTAGATTTATGTGTGCATGTAAAAAAAAGCCCCAGGCAATATGTTGCCTGAGGCTTATGGAAGAGGTTATGGGTTATTTAAAATTAATCCATTGGCACTGTATAACCACCATCATTATCTAAGTATGCTTCATCCAGCATTTCTTCTTCATCTGATTCATCTTCATCGTTAGATTCAGGCATAAGGTGAAGGTTGGATATAAGGCTTGTCGTTGTCGTTCTTTGGAACTCCATCTCACCTTCCTCATCAGAATTACTGTCATGAGAAAGATCTTCATCTGCCAGATAATGAAATGTTTGCCCTGGCGCAAAGCCGTTTGCAGTAAGATCTTCTGTGTCGCTTGGATCGCGGGGAAAGTTGTAATAAATTTTATCGTTTCCAGTATCGTTCCTTAAAGCTAGCTTACCGTATTTGGTATGTCTTCGGCCTTGATGCGTTAGTACGGGTCCGGTATAGATAACATTCTTATGCTTATCCAAAATTTGCAAAAAACCTGGTTTGTTTGGGTGAATTCTCCAGCATTTTCCTGTTTTAAGATTGACATCATCAAACTTAGATGCCGGGGCGATTCGGTCTTCGAAGTAAAAGTCATTATCACTAAGTTTTGTTTTATCAGCAGGATGGCGCGGGGTGAAAAAACCTCGATTTGTCTTCTGATTATGCAGTAGTATCTGGCCATTTGTAACTTTCCTTCTACCCTGATGTGTCAGGACAGGGATTGAAATCAGAATCATATCTTTATGATCTAACAGGTCGATATGTCCTGGTTTATTAGGGGAAATTCTCCAGCTTCTTACTTTGGTCATATCAATGTCGCGATAGAGAGAAGGGCGTACTTGATTCAGAACTCGAATTTGTTCTCCTTCTATAATATCAAAACCAGATCTTATAAGATTGACGTTATCATCTGGATGGCGCTGAAGATGATGGTCTTTTATACAAAGGTATCCGCTTTTCAGCTTTCTTTTTCTTGTATGTATTGTTATTGTGTCAGAAAAGATAACTTTGTTGTCTGCGCCGAGTAGTTGAAAAAAGGCTGTATTTGTAGGGTTAACTCTCCAGCAGACTATTTTTGAAAAGTCAATTCCGTCGTATTTGGATTTTCGCTTTTTGGTTGGTGGAGCACTTTTTGGAGGTTGCGTTTCTGAGCGTCCACGTTTCTGGCCCGTTAATCTTGTTGTTGTGCTACCGCTACCGGATTTTCTCCTTGTGGAGACGGAGGTTGTCGATGCTGATGTCGTCGCTAAAGGGCGAGTTTGTGCCTGTTGTAGTTCAGAAAAAGTGATCTCTTTTACTATGCAAAGTTGCCCTTTTATCGTTAAGACTTTTCGACCTGAAGTATTTCCTATGAGTCTCTGTGTTGCTATGACGCGTTTATTGTCATCTCTAATTTGTATTTTTGTTGGATCAGTGGGATGAACATTCCATGTGCTGGGATTTGAGGGTGCTGCAAAAGCAGATGAAAGTAAGAATGCCCCAATAATAAGGGCGCGTTTTGTTAAGTAAATCATAGTATTGTTCCTTTTAAATTCATGTTCATGTGAGTATTTATGCCATAAATGCAGATTAGTGTCAATAGTATTGATGTAAGTCATGGTTTCTACAAAGGTTTGTTGTTAATCTGAGAGCGTTTTAGTACATTTAGAAAAAGTTTATGAGGTAAAATATGCGTTTTTTTGTTTATGTTGCTTTACTTGTCTTGGGTTTTTCCTTTTCGGTCAGTGCGAAACTACCGCTGAATGAGAATAGTAGGTCTAAAGAAATTATTGGTTATATGGCGGATTCTGCTGCTGACCCTGAGCTTGTAAAGCCCCTTGTAGATGAAGCCGGAAGTTTTTCAAATCGGTTGTTTGAAACAGATGTTTATGCCGCTTACATGCGATGGCCTCAAGCTGATTTTGACACGGTGCAAGCGCTGATAAAAAAAGAGATTCATGCGACTTACCCTTATGCACAGACCCCAGTTTTTGTGGCCTATATTCAGAGTGAGAAGGCTGTTGAAAAAACTGTTGAGAGGGTTGTGTCTAGGGCTAAATTGTTTGGTCGTTATCTTAAAATGGATATTTATGCGGCGTATATGGGGAATCCACATGCTGATGCTGAAACAGTCAAAGCTTTACTGGAAGAAGCAGAAGGATTTGAGGAAGCAGAGTACGCGCAAACAGTCCGTGATGCCTATATTGAGAGTACTGCTTTAGAGCATCAGTCGTTAGTCCCAAAAGGGGCGCATGAATAGGGTAATGGTAGAAATATGCAGCAGCAAGACATAGATAAACTTGCAAAGCAAATTGAGGCGGGTGATCGGGCGGCTTTGGCGCGCGGTATGACACTTGTTGAGTCCTCTAATACGGAAGACCGATTGCTGGCTCAAGAGCTGTTAAAGCGACTTCCTCAACAGAATGCTGATTCCTTCCGGATCGGTATCTGCGGCAGCCCAGGCGCGGGAAAGTCGACGTTCATTAATGCGCTTGGGATGCATTTAATTCATCAAGCTAAGCAGGTCGCTGTTTTGGCGATTGATCCCTCGTCAACCAAAACTGGTGGGGCTATTCTTGGTGACCGCACCCGAATGCAAGAGCTAAGTGGGCAGGAACACGTATTCATTCGCCCGTCATCCTCTCGCGGTATTTTGGGCGGCGTGGCGCCGCGCACACGTGAGCTTATTGCGCTGTGTGAGGCCGCAGGTTTTGATCATATCTTTGTTGAAACGGTGGGCACAGGCCAGTCTGAGGTGCAAATTGCACAGCTGGTTGATATGTGTGTATTGCTGGTGGCGCCAGCCGCGGGTGATGAATTGCAAGGTATTAAACGCGGTATCTTAGAAATTGCGAATCTTGTTTGTGTGACCAAAGCAGATGGCGTAACGGAGGTGCTGGCCCAAACAGCCGTGCAAGAGTATAAAAATGCGATGGGTTTATTGTTAGAGGAATCTTCCCGCGCTGAAATTATAGCTTGTTCGTCCCTGTCAAAAGACTCAATTAAGCGGGTGTGGGAAAACATAGAAAATTTTTGTGCGCTGCATTTAACCGTAAAGATGAAACAAAGGCTTCGTGAGGATCAGATTCTTGCCGGTCTAGAGACGCAGGTATTGCAACAGATATCGGAAAGATACAGAAACCTGAAAAATAAGCCGTTTATGGAGGGGGTGAGTCGGCAATTAAGGGCCGGTGAAATTCGATTAGAAGACGCTGTGGGAATTATTATTGAGCAGCTTAATAAAAAAGGGTGCTGAGAAAACACAACACCCGAAAGTTTATTTTATATCAGAAGGCTATTCTGTTCGCATGCATGGCTAAGAATTTTATCAATATCGTTTCTTTTTAAGCAATAGATAAAAATATTGTAAAGTTGTTTTTATGGAAAGAGTTTAATGATTGTTTTGTACTATAGAATGAAGCTAAGTTTAGATTTTTCTATTTCCATTTAATTGAGCAGCCAATGCTTGGGCTTTGCTCTTTAGGGCCTTTTCCTGTTTGAGAAATGAGCTTCATCGCTTCGAAAAGTTCTCGCTTAGCATCCGGGACTGTTTCCATGCGCGAGGCATCAAGCCGGCCCCGGTACTGAAGCTCCATATCTTTGTTAAAACCAAAAAATTCTGGCGTGCAAACAGCGCCATAATCGCGTGCGACTTCTTGAGTTTCATCAAACAAGTAAGGAAAATTAAACTGATGTGCTTTAGAAAATTCCTGCATTTTTTCAAAACCATCCTCAGGATAAGCGGATACATCATTTGACATGATGGCAACCGCACCGATGCCATAAGCTTCCAACTCTTTCGTATCGCGGACAATGCGATCAATAATTGCTTGTACAAAAGGACAATGATTACAAACAAACATAACCAGCGTACCATTTGCGCCCCTTATATTTTGCAGGGCATAGCGCTTGCTGTCTGTACCTGTAAGTAAAAAATTAGGGGATTTCCAGCCAAAGTCACAAATTGGGGTTTCAAGGGCAGTCATATTTACTCCATCATTACGCTCATCTATTTGACTTTAGCCCTTTCCTATGCTCTTGTGAAGGCCCCATAAATACCGAAATAAAAGAGCATGACCTATTTAATTTTTGGCCTCTATTTTTTGATTCTGATTGCCGTCGGATTTATCTTTAAACGCCGCAGCCAAAGTGCTGAGGGCTATATTCTGGGTGGGCGCAATCTTAATTACTGGGTTACGTCTCTTTCTGCCCATGCCAGCGACATGAGCGCCTGGCTGTTCATGGGATTTCCAGCTGCTATTT
>CAYGJW010000112.1:0-5450 GCA_964350415.1 uncultured Alphaproteobacteria bacterium | reverse complement strand
ATCGGTGTCTTCATCTGCAACATTGACTGTGGCGCCGCACTTAACGGTATCGCCACTCATTTTGCTGATGTCGATGACTTCTGCGCGGGTCAGCTTGTCTTGAAGTTCAAGAATGCGGCCTTCTGTAAAGCTTTGCTTTTCTTTTGCAGCATGATACTCGGCGTTCTCTGAAAGATCACCATGTTCACGGGCTTCTGCAATAGCGCTGATGATGCTTGGGCGCTCAACGCTTTTTAATCTTTTAAGCTCAGCTTCAAGTTTATCGAAGCCCGCTTTTGTAAGAGGTACTTTTTTCATATAATATCCAATATTTCCGGGTATGATTTTTTAAAACCACAGTTTCCTGCAATATTTATCATTCTTATTATTGATCCGTATGAGATAGTGATTGTTGGTTAAAACTGCAAGGAGTTATTTTATTTGTGACCGCGATCGATGGGCTTAACATCAGTGTATTGTGGACAATGCAAGCATAGCATTATAGTATAGGGCAGCTTTTTATAGACCCCAGAAAAGGTAAAATTCTGACGATGTTACGAGAAAAAATAAATGCCGCCCTTAAAACGGCGATGCTGGAAAAAGAACAAATTAAAGTTTCAACGTTGCGTTTGGTTAATGCAGCGCTGAAAGATCGAGATATTGCGCTTCGAGCTGAAAGTAGAACGTTGGCTGAGGATGAAATCTTATCAATTTTGAAAAAAATGGTTAAGCAGCGCCGTGAGAGCTCAAAACTTTATGAGCAAGGTGGTCGTATGGATTTGCTGGAACAAGAGCAAAGAGAAATTGAGGTTATCGAGGAATTTCTTCCAGCTCAGCTGTCTGAGGAAGATGTACGTTCGCTTGTTGATGCTGTTGTTGCACAAGTTGGGGCACAAAGCATTAAGGACATGGGAAAAGTTATGGGAAGCCTGCGCGCAAAGCATTCGGATTCCGTTGACTTTGAGATGGCCTCGCGCTTAATCAAAGAAAAACTGCAAGGTTAAAAAGGCGTATTTATGGCGCCAAGATTTAGCCCTCAATTCTTGAGTGAACTTGCTGCACGTATACCGTTATCTTCGGTGGTTGGCAGGCACGTCGTGCTGAAGAAACGCGGGCATGAACACTCAGGACTCTGTCCGTTTCATGGGGAAAAGTCTCCATCTTTTACGGTTAATGATCAAAAAGCCTTTTACCATTGTTTTGGTTGTGGTGCCCACGGTGATGCGATTTCATTCTTAACAGACCATGAAGGGAAAAGTTTTCCTGAGGCTGTTGAATGGTTGGCGGGTGAGGCAGGTATGCAGATCCCCCAGGAAGATCCCAGGGCCCAGAAAAGATATGAACAGGCTGCTTCCTTAAGGCAGGTTGTTGAACATGCGTGTGCTTGGTTTGAAATGCGGCTTCGAGGGTCACCCGCAGAAGCGTATATTCAAAAGCGTGGTTTAAGCCAAGATATTATAAAGAAATTTAGATTGGGTTATGCGCCAGATGACCGAGGTGCTTTAAAACGTTATCTACTACAGAAAAATGTAACAGAAGCACAAATGGCTGAAGCAGGCCTGATTATTGTCCCCGATGAAGGCCGGGCAAATCGTGATAGCTATGATCGTTTTCGTGGGCGTTTGATGTTCCCGATTACCAATGCCAAAGGCGAAGTCATTGCTTTTGGTGGTCGTATTCTGGGGGCTGGTGAGCCCAAGTATCTTAACTCGCCAGAAACGCCGTTGTTTGATAAAGGACGGACACTTTACGGACTGTATAATGCGCGTGAATCGAAGCATAAAACTCAGCCGCTGATCGTGGTTGAAGGGTACATGGATGTCATTGCCTTACACATGTATGGCTTTGATCGTGCTGTTGCCCCGCTAGGGACAGCGCTTACAGAAGGGCATATCGGCTTGCTGTGGCGCTATTGTGATGAACCCATACTTTGTTTCGATGGGGATAAGGCTGGGCGTCTGGCCGCGTTAAGATCGGCTGAGCGCGCGCTTCCAGTCCTAGAGGCAGGAAAGTCACTGCAGTTCTTATCGCTGCCTCAAGGGGAAGATCCTGATAGTTTTGTTCAGCGCCAAGGTTCGAAGGCATTTGCCGCTCAGCTGAGTGCAACTCAACCCTTATTTGAAGTTTTATACCAGAATGAATCCGCGCAAGGTCCTGTTGACACACCAGAACGTCAAGCAGGATTTTTAAAACGCATAAAAGAAAAATGTGAAACGATCAAAGACGCCTCTCTCAAACGACTGTTTTGGGAGCAAGCACGCAGCCGTTTCAATAATGAAATGTGGCAAGCTCGGAAATCAAAGCCAGGGAAAAAGAACACGAATAGAGCCGTTCCCATGGGCTTTAAGCCGAATGCCCCTAAGGCTAATTTGTTGCTAGAGCAAGCTGTTGTTGCAGCGATACTGAATCACCCTGATGTCCTCGATCAGGTCACCGAGGTTCTGGGGGCAAATGTATTTGTTGAGGAAACACTTGAAAAACTGCGTCAAGAGATACTAATATATGCTACGTACGATCAGACAAGTGAAGTGGGAACGTTGGTAGACTATCTAGAGCAGAAAGGCTTAGGCTACTCTGTTCTTGAAGTTTGTTCATCTAAAGTGACCGCCCTTGTGCCTTTTGTGGGGAAAAAAGCATCGATTGAAGAGGTGCTGGCTGGTATTAAGCGAGCATTCTTCCAATTAAAAGCATGGTCAGAAACCGTCGTTGTCAGAAACGATGGATAGAAGCAGTCTTAAGGTTTATTTTGGCATTTTGAGTAGGAAAATAGCGCAATGACAGAGAGATCGACCAATCAAAGTTCAGACAATGAGGACAATTACTCAGAGGATGCTGAAGTTAGCCCACTCATTGATGTTAAAAGTTCGGCCATTAAAAAGCTCATTTCCAACGCGGAAGAGCGTGGCTATGTCACCTATGACCAGCTCAATGAAGCGTTACCGCAAGAAGAACTTTCTTCAGAACAAATTGAAGAAGCCATGTCGACGTTGTCTGAAATGGGCATTAGCCTGGTCGAATCAGAAGATGATGTGGAAGATGTTGTCGCTGACTCGGAAGATAACGGTAATGTAGACGAGGAATCTGTTGGCCGCACCGATGATCCAGTTCGGCTGTATCTTCGTGAAATGGGCTCAATCAAACTCCTTTCTCGTCAGGACGAAGTTGAGATTGCAAAACGCATCGAAGCATCTCGTGAGCTGATGCTCCGTGGTTTATGCGAAAGCCCTCTTACCATGAAAGCAATCGTTGAGTGGCGTGATGCCCTGATCGATGGGCAATTGCTTCTAAGAGATATTCTTGACCTTGAAACCATGTATGGCGCTGACTTTGATGGTGCTGAAGGTGGTGAGGATTCTGAAGAAGGTGCTGATAAGCCTGATGATGAGAAAAAAGAAGAGTCTGATGATGACTCTGATTCTGAAAAAAGTTTTGATGGTGAAGAAGAATCTGAGGATGACGAAGAAGATACCCATGCGTCTCTCGCTGTCATGGAAGAAAGCCTGAAACCAACGGTTCTTGAAACCTTTGAGAAAATTGCTGAGACGTATCTGAAACTGCATAAAATGCAGGAAGAGCGCCTATTGCACCTGCATCGTGGTGAGTCTTTGGTTAAGAAAGAAGAAACGGCTTACGAAAAAACCCACAATGAGCTGGTTGAACTTATGCGGACAATTCGTCTGAATAATAACCGAGTTGAGGAACTAGTTGATCAATTAACAGGTCTTAGTCGCCGGTTGATGAATTTCGAAGGCCGACTGCTTCGTTTAGCGGAAGGTTGTAAAGTTCCCCGTGATGAGTTTATTCAGAAGTATAAAGGCTCGGAGCTTGACCCTGACTGGGTTGACAGTCTGAAGAAGTTAAAGGGTAAAGGTTGGGCGAAGTTTCTTGAGAAACACGAGGAAGAAGTCATTGAAATTCGTGATGGTATCGGCAGTGTTGCAGATATCTCAGGTCTTTCGATTCTTGAGTTCCGCCGTGTTGTTCAGACCGTTCAAAAAGGTGAACGCGATGCGCGGATCGCCAAAAAAGAAATGGTCGAAGCCAACCTGCGTTTGGTTATTTCCTACGCAAAAAAATATACAAACCGTGGTTTGCAATTCTTGGATCTCATTCAAGAAGGTAATATCGGTTTGATGAAGGCTGTAGAAAAGTTTGAGCACAGACGCGGATTTAAATTCTCTACCTATGCAACATGGTGGATTCGCCAGGCGATCACCCGTTCGATTGCCGATCAAGCGCGGACAATTCGTATCCCTGTGCATATGATTGAAACAATCAATAAGTTACTTAGAACCTCGCGTCAAATGCTGCATGAAATGGGCCGGGAGCCAACCCCAGAAGAGCTTGCTGAAAAGCTTGCCATGCCGCTGGATAAAGTGCGTAAGGTCATGAAAATTGCCAAAGAACCAATCAGTCTAGAAACACCAATCGGTGACGAAGAAGACAGTAATCTAGGTGATTTCATCGAAGATAAAAATGCAGTGATCCCGCATGATGCGGCAGTGATTTCCAATCTTCGCGAAACCACGACGCGGATACTCTCATCGCTAACACCAAGGGAAGAGCGCGTCCTTCGTATGCGTTTTGGTATCGGTATGAACACTGACCATACCCTAGAAGAAGTGGGGCAGCAGTTTTCTGTAACCCGTGAGCGGATTCGTCAGATTGAAGCCAAAGCTTTGAGAAAATTAAAGCATCCGTCTAGGTCACGTAAACTCCGCAGTTTCCTCGACAACAGCTAAAAATCAGAATAGATGAGTGATTTTGTCGTTAAGCCGCTTCGACGTACCAGAAGTACGACGGGGCGCGTCTTGCCTAAAAATCATCTCATCTATTCTGATTTTAAATGTGAAGCTTTTTACAGCTTGAGAAAAATCTTCCATTTTGACTCATCGTTAGGTCTGATGCAGTGTTAACTTTGTCTCTTATGGAAGCACGTACTTGTACGAAACGTACTGAAGTACTCTTAACCCCTTGAAAAATAATTGCTTGGTACTCGCCACATATAATTGCTTTTTAGCTTGAGAAAAATTCTCCATTTTGACTCATGATCAATGTTTTGACCTGACATAAACAACTGGATCATTTAAGTTTTTCGATATGTTTCACGCATTAGGATGCTTTGTTATGGGCAATAAACAGAAAACAAAGGTTGCGGTTGTTGGTGCAGGTCTTGCAGGTCTGACAGCGGCGCATGAGCTGGGTAAGCTCGGTATAGGTTCTGTGATTTATGAGGCCTCTTTTCGAGCAGGCGGCCGAGTGCAAACAGTTGCAGTTGGGCAAGGGTGCGACGAGCTTGGGGGCAAAGAGCTTTCTGACGGAGGGGAGGCGAGTAATCTGCGGCGTTTGTGCGGTGAGCTCGGCTGTTCAGTGCTTGAGAAAGAAAGCCCTTTTTGCATTCAATATCTTTATAAAGCTAGGGTTGGGGATTTTTATGAATTTACAAAAGAATTTGAGGGGCTGATTGCAGC
>CAYGJW010000111.1:0-5451 GCA_964350415.1 uncultured Alphaproteobacteria bacterium | reverse complement strand
GAGGAGTGCTGCGATGACAACCGCATCTGCATCGGCGCGGCTCATATAAGCAGCATAGATGACTGCTTTTGCATTATCATTATTTCTCGCCTCTTTGAGGATTGCAGTAAGCAGCTCAGGCTCTGCGGCTTGTGAATTTATGTAATTCAAAGTGTTCCTTTTTTTGTCAGAATTAGACAACCCCTCCAGTATCTTTATATTCTGACCTGGGTTTCTCAAAGCATAATTAATAAGACCTGCAGATGAATGATAAAGATCAGTCCTGAGAGACGTCATAAACGAATGGATTCGATCAATAGTTTCTGGGGTCAGATCCGCGTGCTTTTTTGCAATAAGACTAATCAGCGCAAGTTTAGATTTACCAATATCCTCATTGTTCTTATGGAACATAAGCTCTGCTTTGATGTTTATAATTCGGTCATTGATGTCATTAATAACATTCAGATTAAATTTATGATTATTACCAGTAATTAGGCTTAAAACTTGACCAAGAATAAGGTTAATAGCTTCGCCATTATTAGACGGAGCGTCAAGGGGATCATCAGGGAGATAATCATCAAAGGGATCCAAGTCATCAAATTCCGAGAAACCGTTATGCTGATTCTCATGAAATTTCGCTAAATCATCGTCCTTCGACAACTCATGATCTTTTAAACGCTCAATAATTTTTTGATAAACTTTATTATTGATGCCGAAATATTTATGGTCATGCAAAGCACGCAGTACCTGCATTAAATGTTCTGCTTGCAGGGCGACCGTATCACCATCAAGGTCTGTATTTGCTGTAAAATGCCAAGAGCCATTCTCGTCCTGAGTGGTTGTCAATAAACGCTCAATAGCCCCGTAGAATTGGGTGGAAATCATCTCAACAAGAGCGGGCCCTGTTTGAAAAGTAGCCTTCATCACATCATTGGATGTTCTATTGAGTTCTAGAAGTTCGGGCAAAGTCATGTTTTCTACAAATTGAGTTTGTAATTCTGTGGGGAGCGCGCCTAAGATGCCCAACTTCTTTGAAATTGAATCCGATACGGCGGCTATTCTTGCTTGCTCTGCTGGGTCCATACAGTCCTGGGATGATGAGGTGCAGCTTCTAGATGAATCTGTTTTACCAGCTTGTGCTGTGTGAGATATGGAAAAGAGTCCTGTGAAGAGTAGAGCAGCAAAAGCTCTTTTGCTAAGAGAGTGAAGTGTAAGTCGTTTGAATAAAGTGTGCTTGTTCATTGGGTAATCCTCTGTTTATAGTATGTGTCTTAAAGATAGTGTCTCAAATAAAAGTTAAGAAAGAGTTAAGAATTAATTCTTGGGTTGTTAAATTTTCTTTTATATATTGATTTTTTGAAATATAACACGTGTTATTAGGGGTGTTAACATCACATTAGTTGTTGTGAGTTAAGTGATCTGTCTTTAGAAGCAATAAAAAAAGCCCCCAAAAAGGGGGCTTAGGTTAGGGAGAGTGAGAAAGAAAAGAACCACACAATGAGAGGTGATCAATTTATTAAGCTCATTCCGGGTGGTGCTTTTTTCCTCAGTTTTATTATCGGTTCATAAATCTTAAGAAAAAGTTAAGATTTATGAATAAAGCAATTTTTTAATGCATTTGGCTTGCGTTACATCCGGCGATTTCTGTGCCGGGTCTCTTTGGCTTCTTTTGCGGCAGCTCTTGCGCGAAGAATAGAAAGGGCCTTGCTGGCTTCAGCTTCTTTTTGGGGCAGTGTCGTGTTGTCATTTAAATCGAGTGAGCTTTAGGAGTCCGGTGAGATTGTTATTTGTATGTGGATACAGACTGAAATTGAACGATCCTGATTATAGATGTGATACTCGCCGTAGCTGCTTTTATTGATATAAATTTCGACATTGCCTGCTTTGAGCTGTGCCTTGCTTGCTTCTTTGTTGATGCGGCGCCCTGTCCCCAGTGCTGTGCGAAGCTGTGCCATTTTTGGTTTTTCTGCTTGGGCAATGACTGCAACAACTTTGAAACCCGTAAATGTAAAAGGCCGGCTTTGCGCCAATTCAGTTCTTGAGGCGCTATCCCCATAATAAAGGATTTTGTAGGCGTCCTTGTGACTGAAAAGCTTCTCATTTGCTTGAAGCTGCGCTATCGAAAGAGTGAAAATAAGGATAGGGATAAGATGCGTGTATTGTTTATGCATTCAAACCCCTTAAATCTCTTTAAAAACCCAGATTTTGCTGAGGATAAAGGTGATGGGCGGCACTAGGCTGAGAACGATAAACAGAGAAATAAAATAGTGCAGATCAAAGGTTATATGAAAAAGAATGAAGAGAACGTTGTTTAAAATAAAGCTGGTCGTTGCAACGATAAAGAATTTTGATAAGGCCTGAAAGACAGAAGCACTTTGGTCTTGGTACGTCCAATAGTGATGACCAAGAAAGCTGAGAATAAAGGCAATAAAAAAGCTGAAAATATTGGCGAGAATAGGGTGAAATTCAGCCTTTTCTACAAAGATTGCGCAAAAGATCATATGCACGGCTGCAGCAATACCACCAATGAGGCTGAAACGAATGACTTGATATTTGGTCTCACCAGAAGTGTTAATTCTTCGTAATAACGTCATCAAGTCCATGGGTTTCCTTTATAATATAACGAGGCCGTTGTTTAACCTCTTGGAAAATACGTGCGATGTACTCACCAATAATACCAATGGACAGCAGTTGAATGCCACCAAAAAAGGCAACGGCAACAATAATCGAAGCATAGCCAGGCACATCCGAACCAAAAATGAAGGTGCGCAAGACAATGTAGCCTGCAAATAAAAGTGAAAGTGCCGAAATAAACATGCCGATAACACCCCAAACACGTAAGGGAATCGTTGAAAAAGAGGTGATGCCGGTAATGGCGAGGCTGGCCAGCTTTGAGAAGCTCCAAGAGCTTTTGCCGCCTGCGCGTTCGCGGGTCTCAAAATTAAGGCCTTGGCTGGAAAATCCAACCCATGAATACATACCCTTCATAAAGCGGCTGCGTTCAGGAAGTCTGTTCAAGGCCGTTACCACTTTTTTATCAAGGAGCCGGAAGTCGCCACCATTCGGCGGTGTTGAGATCTCAGACATCCAGCGCATATAGCTGTAGAAAGTTTTTGTTAGTAGCTTTTTAAAGGGGCCTTCGCTTTTACGATCACGGATACCGTAAACCATGTCCTTGCCGGCACTCCATGCCTGAATAAATTTAGGAATAACATCGATGGGATGCTGAAAATCGCAATCCATTAGAATGACCGCGTCCGCCGATTGGCTATGCTCAAGACCTGCGGTTAGGGCGTTTTCTTTGCCAAAGTTCCGCGAAAGTTCTATCAGCTTGATAGCGGGGTTTGCTTGACATGCAGCCGCGACAATTGCGGCAGTTTGGTCTTGGCTACCGTCATCCACAACGATGATGCTGTAGTGATCGGTAATGTCTTTAAGCTGCGCAGTTAAGGCCTTGAGGAAGTCGCTGATGACGTCTTCCTCGTTATGGGCCGGTAGGATACAGGTAAGTTTTAGTGCACGGTTATGAATAAGATCAAGCCGGTTTCTCACGCATCAAACTCCCTTTTGTTATGCTGTGAGTTTGGTTCGTGATACACAAAAGCGTCAAGCACTTTTTTGTTTAGGCGCCAATGTCGTTGTCTGGGTCGTTGTCTTTTGAGCCAGTCTTGTTTTTGTATCGCTAGCTTGGAAACGCTGGCGTAATTTAAACCAAATTTTCATAATCATCTGGCGGTATTTGTAGCCATGCACAGGCTTTTTTGAATGATAGTGCCCAGCAGCAGTCAGCCAAGGAGTCTTCGCTTTCTTATGGCTTTTAAGGTATTTACCCGCAACCAGAATATTTGTTTGCGGATCAAACATTCGGTTCAAATTACCCTGAGAGATTGGCGTTCCTTTAGGGCAGAAGCTTTTGTAATGATGAAGGTAGTTCATTTGAGCAGGGCCAACGTCAAAAAGATAACGCTTTTGGTTAATCAAGGATTGAGCATGGGCAATGGCTTTAGCTTTCGTCGGGAAAAAGTGACTTTTTCCGCGATAATTAATCGTCCAAGGCCAAGGAAAGTTCTTTTTCTGCGTCGGGTGCCAGCGACCAGATTCCCGGTGGATGATTGCTTTAAGAAGATGCTTTGGTAAATCTAGAGATGCCTCAACTTTATCGGCAATTTCTTCGCACATTGTACTTTGGTTCGTATCATAAGCAAAGCTACTGAGTGGGGCGAGGAAAAGCGAAAAAAGAGCGATATGAATAATTTTCATAATATGTCCTTAAATGAGTTAGTTTAGTTTGCTAAAGTCATAATTTAATTCTTGTGAAAGATAAGTAATTCCGCGGTCTTTGTCAAGCATTAAGTTTATTTTGACTTGCTGTTCTCGTTAGGTATTTAAAGTTATTTTCTCAGTAACTCTTTAATATTTAGGTGTTGGTTATTGTTCTTGGATCCATTTTTAGTCTTGATATTGAAAACAATGCTTGCTTTTTTTGCCAGGGAATATTATTTGTGTGTTCGATGATAATTTCGCACGTGGGGTGCATGCTCGTTTTCGGACGGTATGCGGTTCGGTGCTTGCCCTTGCAAGTATACCCTGCGGAAGTTTAACCGTAACCATTAAAGGAAGTAATAATGGCTTTACCTGAATTCACAATGCGTCAACTTCTTGATGCAGGCGTTCACTTTGGACATCACAAGCGTCGTTGGAATCCAATCATGGATCAATACATCTTTGGCGCTCGAAACAATATTCATATTATCAACCTAGAAAAAACTGTTCCCCTTCTTAATGACGGGCTGAAAGTTTTGCGTGACGTTGCTGCACAAGGTGGCCGTGTTCTTTTCGTTGGAACAAAACGCCAGGCGTCAACAATTGTTCGCGAAGCGGCTGAGCGTTGTGGTCAGTATTATGTGAACTTCCGCTGGCTTGGCGGCATGTTGACAAACTGGAATACAATCTCGAATTCGATCAAACGTCTTAAAGAACTTGATAAGCTTCTGGAAGAAGATACATCAGGTCTGACGAAGAAAGAGATCCTGAATCACACACGTCAACGCGATAAGCTTGAGAATTCTTTGGGCGGTATTCGCGATATGGGCGGTATCCCAAGCGTGCTTCTTGTTTTAGATACAAACAAAGAGTCAATCGCTGTTCTTGAAGCAAATAAGCTTGGTATCCCTGTTGTTGCAGTTGTCGATACAAATTCAACAACTGCGGGCATTGATTATCCAATCCCAGGTAATGATGACGCGATTCGTGCATTGACACTTTATTGTGATCTAGCTGCGCGCGCTGTTCTTGATGGTGTGCAAGCTGAACTTACAGCTTCGGGTGTTGATCTTGGTGCTGCTATGGATGTTGATGATAAAGCCGTAGAACGCGCGCTTAAGCCTAAAGCTGAAGCGAAGCCTAAAGCTGAAGCGAAGCCTAAAGCTGAAGCAAAGCCTAAAGCTGAAGCAAAGCCTAAAGCTGAAGCAA
>CAYGJW010000110.1:0-5463 GCA_964350415.1 uncultured Alphaproteobacteria bacterium | reverse complement strand
CCTCTTCAGCTTCTTCCTCTTGATTTTGCTCAATTGGATCGTCAACGCCTTCAGCATCTTCATCAAGATTTCCACTACTTCCTTCATCCCTACCACTTAATTTTGGAAGGTTATATTTTTCATTTTCTAAATTTAAAAAAGCATTTTTCCAATTGTCTGCTAAAACACCACTAGGATAACCCATGCTTTCCATTTCAATAACGCGTTGAATCTCTACTAGGGCTTCTTTAATAAAAATCTTAACATCTTGCTTTTCTGCTAATACGTCTGGGCACACCCACGTTTTTGCTGTTGGCAGTGTCGGTTTTTCTTTTCCAAAACTATGACTGTGACCGCTTTTCATAAATTCTGCAGCCTCTACAATCTGATTTATCTCTTGATCAAAAGCTTTTTGCTGCTCTAAATTAAGATCAAACTTCCCGCAATAAGCCTGATTAGCCCCTAAAAACAATAACATAGCAACTAAGATACGCATAAATTCTTCTCCATAATGACTCATTTGTCCTCAGTATATAGCAGAATATTTCATTAATGCAGATTTTTATTATTCTACATCCCTAAGCGCGTACAACTTCTTCAAAAGAGAAAGCCGGTAAGGCTGGCTCCAAACATAACGACCTCTGTTCTGTTCGCAAACATTTAAGTACATGATATCCTTTCGAATCGTCTCTAAACGGCTCGATCTTTGATCTTTTAAAATAAGCTCAGGCGGGCTCACACATTCATCTAAGAACCCATTATAACGCAGCCAAAAGATAAGAAGATTAATTCTCTGATCAATTTGAATCCGCTCTAAATCTTGCTCCATAGGAGTCATGTACAAATAGGCATCAGGGCAATAGTCGCAAACATAACTATCACCATGATTACAGCGCATCTGAGCCACATCACCTGCCCTAATACTTCCAACACCCATAAAAAGCAACAAAAACAAAACAAAAAATCGCATTTTAATCTCCGCTAGAATTATAAACAGAGCAAATACATACCGTTTTATTCCTAAAACACAAGAAATATCAGACCTTACCTTTAAACAGTTCATAGGCCTGAATAATTCGGGTTAGTCCTGTGACCAGGCACATTACCCCAAAGACCATTGCAATAATGGGAAAGGCCTTGGGCAGCAGGCACATCAAGATCAACGCGACGATCGTTTCAGCCCCTTCAACCAGGCCTGACAAATAAGAGAACGAACGTTTTTTATCCCAAGCATCGGTTGATTCATATTTATGAGCGAAAATCCCAAACGCTAAAAATGACGTCCCTGTCATAAAAAAGCTAAAAAGAAGGAAATTTGCATAAATTGCATGTTCCGGCTGCGCTAGGGAAAAACCAAAAACAACAGCAGCATAGAACGTAAAATCAGCGACAATATCGAAAAAACCGCCAAAATCAGACCCCCCAACTTCCCGTGCCAAAGCGCCATCCAGCCCGTCACACATTCGGTTCATGACAATGCACAATAAGGCTAGCGGATAATTCTGCCAAGCCAGCGCCGGTATAACCAGTATTCCAATCACAAACCCCAAAATGGTCACATGATCAGGCTTTATTTTTAATGAAGCCAGCGTGCGAGCCATCATCCGTAAAGGTTTCTCTACCCGGCTGCGTAGTGCTGTATCGATCATTGCGTCCCCTCCTACTTTGGTCTACCATCGGCTCAAACTTCTTTTTAAAACCAGGCTAGCCCACCTCAACAATGAACTCAACTGATACCCATAAAAAAATGCCTGCTATCGCCGTTTGGTGCGCCTCAACGCCTGGGTCAAAAACCCACCAGCAGTTTGCACAGCTTACAGGGGAAACCATTGCTCAGCTTCAAATACAGCTTATATATGGCGGCACCAGTGGTGGCCTGATGACCATTCTCGCTGAAGCAGCTCATGCCCAAGACGGCTCCATTACGGGGATCTCTCTTAAGGGGATGGAGAAATCTGAAACCTTCCCCCACCTCACAAAGCATATCATCACCCAAACCCTGGGCGAACGTAAGGAGCGAATGGCCTCGCTTGCCGATGCCTTTCTTATTCTGCCTGGCGGGCTTGGGACACTGGATGAATTCATTGAGGGCTTTACCAAGGTCTATTACCTAGGCCTTAATAAACCCATGCTTTTAGTCAATCCAGAAAATTACTGGGCGCCGGCGCTTTCAATGTTTGATACCATGGCTGCAAATGGATACATTGATCAAAACTGGAGAAAGCATATAACGCTTATTCAGGACGCGCCAAGTATGATACAAGCTCTTAAAAAGATTTCAAACCCATCCTAAGGAGGAAAAAATGGTAACAAAGCTTAAGGTTAAAACACCGGTCATTGAAATTGATGGCGATGAGATGACCCGGATCATTTGGCAGAAAATCAAAGACAAACTGATTCTCCCTTACCTTGATATTGATCTGCATTATTATGACCTTAGCATCCAAAAACGTGATGAAACGGACGATCAAATCACCATTGATGCGGCTGAAGCTATCAAGAAATATGGCGTTGGCATCAAGTGCGCAACCATTACACCAGACGAAGCCCGTGTTGAGGAATTTGGCCTGAAGAAAATGTGGCGCTCGCCAAATGGGACGATCCGCAATATTATCGGCGGCACCGTTTTCCGTGAGCCTATCATTTGTTCAAACGTTCCGCGCCTTGTTCCAGGCTGGAAGCAACCGATTATCATTGGCCGTCATGCTTTTGGTGACCAGTATCGTGCGACAGATTTCAAAGTTCCTGAAGCCGGCAAGCTGACTGTTAAATTTGAACCTACAAGCGGCGGCGCCCCAATTGAGCACGTCATTTACGACTTCCCTTCCTCAGGTATTGCCATGGGCATGTACAACCTAGACGATTCTATTCGCGAGTTTGCGCGGGCCTCTTTCAATTACGGCCTGAACCGTAATATGCCTGTTTACATGTCCACAAAGAACACCATCCTCAAGGCTTATGATGGCCGCTTTATGGAGCTTTTTGACGAAGTTTATAAGGCTGAGTTTGAAAGCAAGTTCAAAAGTGCCAAGTTATTCTATGAGCACCGTTTAATCGATGACATGGTTGCCTTCTCTATCAAATCTAAAGGCGGATTTGTCTGGGCTTGTAAGAACTATGACGGTGACGTTCAATCTGACATTGTTGCGCAAGGATTTGGATCATTGGGCCTTATGACTTCAGTCTTAATGAAAGCGGATGGTTCTGCAGTTGAAACTGAAGCCGCCCACGGTACGGTCACGCGCCATTACCGCCAGCATCAGCAAGGCAATCCGACGTCAACCAACCCAATTGCTTCGATCTTTGCCTGGACACGCGGCCTGGCGTATCGCGCAAAGATGGACAACTCCCAAGACCTTGAAAACTTTGCCATGGCTATTGAAAAAGCCTGTATTAGCACAGTTGAAAGCGGCTTCATGACCAAAGACTTGGCCCTACTTGTTGGTGAAGAGCAATCTTGGCTTACAACGGATGCTTACCTTGATAAGGTTGCCAGCAAGCTGCAATCTGAATGGATTGCCTCGGCAGCTTAAGAAGCTTACTATTTTCATAGTAGGGATACACAATATCTCTTTGTAAAAGAAGATTTTGAGATGAATTTTAGGCAAAGAGAAATCGAGAACCGCAGCGTATTCAATATACGTGAGGACACGAGATAAGCTTTAACGCCAAAGTCACTCAAAGGATTTTTTATACAAAGAGATATTCGTTAAGATAGGCAGCTATTTTAAATTTATAGCGGCTTAAATTGATGGTTACACAAGGAATAAGAGACGACGTGTACTCCTTAGTACACGAGGCACGCAATGACAATGGGTAAACATTAAGATAGGCAGCTATATGTCAAAAGAAGCACAAAAAGCTTACCTAGACTACATCAAAGACCTCTTCGAACAAGCAAGGATCGAAGGGGTCTCTTCCCGTGGTATGTTTGGTGGATACGGAATTTACAAACAATGCGTCATGTTTGGCCTGATTGCAGATTCCCAGCTTTACTTTCGTACCGATGCAGATACCCAGGACCTCTTTATCAAAGCCGGCGGCAAGCAATTCACGTATACCAACAACACACGTACAGCGAATCTTCCTTATCACACCCTGCCTTTGGAAATCATTGAAGATGATGAGGCTTTACCTGACTGGGCCGAAACTGCCCTCGACACAGCAATCAAACATAAGAAGCCCAAGAAAAAGAAAACGCCAAAGACTTGACCTCACAAGACAAATAAAACAAACTTATTGCACAGCAACACTAAGGATATTTTATTATGGAAAAAGCTCAAAGAAACTATGCAAGCACTTTCACAATACTTTTTTCCATCACTTTACTCTGTGTTAGCAACTTGCATGCAATGCCTGCACGTGTTGCACAACCCTCGGACATCGATCAGTTTGCCTATGCACCACCAAAACTTCCACCCCTTAATGAACGACTCTACCAAAATTTACTAGATGCAGCGCATGCAGGAAACTCAATGGCTCAAGAAGAGCTTATTATCAGACGATACTGGGAGCTATTGCCTTACTACCATCAGGATCACACGATTCCTGTTGAAACCTGGGGAATTGAGGAAAAAGCTCAAAACACTGATCTTTACGCCTATTTCGTACTGGTTACATGCACGAATGAAAAGATTGCAAGACATTACCCTCAACTGATTCGCTCTATGCGATTAAGGTCAGATACGGGAAATCTTCTGGCTCAAAGCAACCTTGGGGTTGCCCACTACATGGGCAAAGGCGTTGAGCAAAGCAATGAAAAAGCCATCGAACACTTTGAGATGGCAGCAAATAATAACCACTGTTTTTCTCAGTCTTTCCTTAGCGGCATTTACCTGGAGCAACAAAATTATGAACAAGCCGTTCCCTACCTTCAAAGTGCCGCAGAAAGCGGGCACCCTGGCGCTCAAGATAACCTGGGCATACTGCACCTTAACGGCACATGCGTTGAGCAAAGTGCTGAAATTGCAGCAGAGTGGATCCGAAAATCAGCTGCACAAGGCTGCAAGGAAGCGCTGAACAACCTTGGGGTACTTTATCTTAGAGGAGAGGGAGTTAGACAAAGTAGTGAGAATGCAAAAATATTATTCAGGGCTGCTAAAGACCAGGGCCATCCAGAGGCGACCGTTACGCTTAACGATCTACTTACAGACACCATCAACGAAATGCCCGAAATGCAAGCAGCATAAGAATACATAAGTAACAACCTATTCAAATTATCAATACAAAATAAAACCTTGCAGCAAGGCAGCAAAGTATGTAAAAGCATAAATTCACCACACATCTTAAAATAAAAGGATTGTTTTTATGCTCAATATTAATTCAATTAGGATACTCGCATCCATTTTAATTATTCTTACTGCGCTATTTTACACTTCAAATATTCAAGCTTTCCCCTCTGCTGAAGGGGAAGGACAAGCCGGTACCACCCAACACCCGCAAGTTGAAGGTATCGACCGCTTTGGTTACGAGCATCCTGGGTAC
>CAYGJW010000109.1:0-5485 GCA_964350415.1 uncultured Alphaproteobacteria bacterium | reverse complement strand
TTACAGGTGTATCGTTGGGGCTGAAAAAGCCATAACGGCACTATATACGATCTACGTCTGAACAAAAATCAAAAAAAACGGTGACATGAGGTATTTTATTCGGCTAGAGTATTAAAAGCTTGGCAGCGAAAGCCACCCAAGTTTAGGGAGAAAATAAAATAATAAATAAAAATCTTCACTTAAAATAAGGCCTTGGCCTTATTTTTTTGTGCTTATTTTCTGAACATTCCAATTCTTGCTTTACTACTTACCTACCCACTTAAGGCTCGTTCTATTTCACAACTCATCTGGTGGATTTCTCGCTAGACGCATAAACCCTTATCTAAAACTCAGAATATCAAGTTGTTGAAAGCCATAAAAAGCGAGCCATAAAACTGCTGATGCAAGCGATATGATCCAAATTTTTTGCTTCCAGTAAAGTTTCTCAGGGGCACTTGCATGACCGCCTTCAATAACCTTAGGGGGCTGAGCTTTCCATGGCAGAACAATAAACAAGACAACCGACCAAATTAAAATATAGACAATTACGCCAGATACAATACCCATACGAAGCTCCGTAAATTCATAACACTAAACTTGTTCTAATTCAACTAAAGTTCCACAAAAATCTTTTGGGTGCAAAAACAGTACGGGCTTTCCGTGCGCGCCTATTTTTGGTTTGCCGTCGCCCAAGATCCGTGCACCCGTTAATGTCAGACTTTCAGCAGCTTTCGCAATATCTTCAACTTCATAGCAGATATGATGCATGCCGCCCGACGGATTCTTTTGTAGAAACCCCGCAACTGGGGAATGATCCCCATAAGGCTCCAAAAGTTCTATTTTTGTATTTGGCAGCACGACAAAGACAACCCGAACCCCATGCTCTTGTAATATCTGCGGCTGAGAAACCTCCGCACCCAATTGGGTGCGGTAAGTATCCGCCGCATTCTCAAGATTCGGAACAACGATTGCAACGTGGTTTAAACGGCCAAGCACATTAACCTCTTACAATATGGACTTCAACAAGCGGCTTTCGACCATAATGGTATTGAATTGACCGCGAAGTCGAGCGCTTCACAGCGTCAACAACGATTGTATCGTTCTTGCAAACGCTTTTAGACATCGTCTCAATTTCATCCTCGATGCTGGCTGCAACATCTTCCTTCAGGTGCCTATCAGCCGTTGTTTCAAAGAATGTAAAGCCATAAACCTGAGGAACTTCTTTCAGCATACCTTGGCGGTCAAAAGCGACCGTGACAACAACCAGACCACCTTCAAGAACCCGGGTTCTACCGCGCAGAAGACCGCGTTCAAGAGGAATGACGCGCTTACCATTTAGGGCAAAGCGTCCTGCATGCACTTGATCGACTTTCTCAACGCCTTCAGGGCTGATCAACGATACATCACCATTCTTTAGTAAAATACTTTTCAAACCGTGACTTTCAGCCAATGCTTTATGTCCATGCAGATGAATCGATTCACCATGCACAGGAATCACAGTTCTTGGCTTAACAAGATCATACATGCGCTTCAGCTCTTCCCGCGCCGGATGTCCGGACACATGCATTTCATACCCAGCCGTCACAACCTCAACACCCAAGTCGGCAAGGCGGCCCTGAACGCGGTTAATCGACATTTCATTACCAGGGATCCTGCGAGAGGAGAAAATAACCGTATCCCCCTCAGAAAGCCTAATTGACGGATGTGACTTACTGGCAATACGCGACAGTGCTGCACGTTGCTCACCCTGACTTCCGGTACACGCATAGAGCACTTGATCATCCGGTAAGTCACGCGCTTCATCTGGGCTAATGAAAGCTGCAATATTCTTCATGTAACCACACTCACGTGCAGCTTCATTCATACGCAGCAGCGAACGCCCAGCAAGTGCCACTTTACGACCAGTAAGCTCACCAACTTTGGCAATCGTCTCAAGCCGTGCAATGTTTGACGCAAAACTGGCAATTGCCACCCGGCCCTTCAGGCCCTTGACAAATTCAAGCAAGTTCTTGCGCACCATGCCTTCAGAACCAGAGGTTCCGGGCACCAATGCGTTGGTACTATCACACACCAGCGCGTCCACACCTTGCTCACCAATTTCAGCAAGCTTTTTGATGTTTGTTGCATCACCAACCATGGGATCTGCATCAAATTTCCAATCACCTGAGTGAAAAACCCGAGTGTCATCCACTTGTATCAATACACCGCTTTGCTCTGGGATTGAGTGCGTCAGCGTCACAAGATCCAGCGAAAATGGGCCGATATCAATTTTACTATCCATCGGGATGATATTGATTGTCACTTCCGAGGCTAAACCAGCATCCTCTAGCTTTCGCCTTAAGATCGAAGCAGTGAAAGGCGTTGCATAAACAGGGCATCGAAGCTTAGGCCACAAATGCGCAACCGCACCCATCTGATCCTCATGGGCATGAGTCAGAAGCAATGCTTCGATATCATCCGCACGCTCTTCAATAAAGGTTGTGTCCGGCATCATCACGTCAATACCTGGCGTCGAGTCATCACCAAAGGTAATACCCAAATCAATAAGTAACCAGCGTTCTTTATACCCGTAAAGGTTAAAGTTCATGCCAATTTCACCTGTTCCGCCCAAGGGTATAAAAACAAGTTCGTTTTGCGAATTTTCTGTTTCAGTCATTCAATCATCTCAGTTTAAAAGGGGACCTATTTTATGGTCGTTTATATTTGTGACACAAAAGAATAAAATAACATTAAATCCTTTGACTCACTCACTTGAAGCAACAGCGCCCCATATAGGCACTTAAATTATAAAGCCCATGTTATACTAATTGATCAGCAACCACAACCCAGCCGGTATTCCGCCCTAACTCGGGAGCCCTCATGTGTCGCTTTACAGCAACAAAACTTAATTTTAAGCAGGGAAAAAAACATCTCCAGAATTTATGCGATGTTGCGCTCCATTTTCTCCAGTTAAGAGAAGACAACCACTCGCATCAATTTGCTCAAATATCCCAGTCTTTCTGCCTGTAGGCAGGGTGATCTCAATGGTTTTACCTAAATTAGCAGCGCCTTGCAGCCACAGCATTCGAATGGCTTCAAAACCTTCACGAACCCAAATATCATAAAAATGCGCAACGGACTGCATCAGTGTAACAACAGCACGGCGTGGCCCTAAGGTTATCCCATTTGCTTGTATACTCAGATTCGTCGCAGCATACAGCGTTTCTTTTGGATGGTTCTGCAAGTTGACCCCCATCCCAACGATCAATGCGTCAAGATTACCCTGCTTATTTGTCTCAGCTTCCAGCAAAATTCCGGATATTTTCCTACCTTCAACCAGCACATCATTCGGCCATTTGTACTGTAGTGATCGATGATCCGGAAGATAATCCTTAAGAAAACGCCCCACAGCCAGCGCCATCACAAAAGAAACCTGAGCTGCATCAGCCATTAGGCACTGCGGCTTTAATAAAACGGAGCAATAAAGGTTTCCAACATCTGATACCCAATGCCGTCCCCGGCTGCCGCGTCCTGCCGTTTGAATATCAGCCTGAACAACAGTGCCTGCCCTAGCACCCTGCTCAGCCAACGCACGTAATGTACTATTGGTGCTTTCAAGCGCATCGTAGTGACGGAAATCAAAATTTAACATGCGGGAAATATAATCAAAACCTTACATCTGTTCAATCGCAAATCAGCGTCCGGCCTTTTTAAACCCTCGTTCTTTTTCAATGAAATCAAGCAACCATTCCATCACCAGCTTTGTCTCCATTCCACATCCCATTGGGTTCTCAGAATTTCTTTTTCATAATTAGCGACACCATCTTCATACATTTCAGGGAAACTCAGATCAAAATTTCGGGGGCTACGAATCGAACGTGCAATCACTTGAGCAAAGGATTTTTTATCTTCGATCTGATTATTCCCTAAATTAACACGACGCAAAACAGGCAGCTTTGCAAAAGTCTCTGCAAAAAATTTGGCACTGCCATTGGTTAAATCATTTCCGGTCAAATCGATAACATTAAGTTTTTCAAACATTGGCAGTACACTTACCAATTGTTCACTATCTAAATCCGTAAAAATACTATCCGTAATCGACAAACGATCTAAATTTGGATTCAGCGACGAAAAAAAACCTAAAAGCGACCATATCGAATCAACGTCTGCACCACATACGCTGAAATGTTTCAAATCATTAAGGTGAACCAGTAAGGATAAAGCCCATTCCAAAGACTGAGCATCAACGAGCTCACCTTTTTCCTTCGCAAGCTCAAACGTCAAAGCAGTCACTTTGTTTTTTACAAAAACAGCCTTGAGTAAATCAATATTTTCAGAAGATAAAAACCATTTCCCATAAAAGCGTATCGTAACACTCAGTTCTTTATTTTCATGCTTGGCTTCCAGAAAACTTTGCAGGGACGGCTCATCTTTCAAAAGCACAAACTCAGGATGAGCAATGGCGTTACTTCCAAAGCCCAAGCAAAAAACAAACATTAAAACATAAATCGATTTTCTCATCTTTAAATCCTTCGTTAACCATATCAATGTAAGACAATACATCATAGTTAGTGCTTAATGTAAATTAATTCGCCTAACTTTTATGATCTTTTCACTAATCTAATAATATGAGCCTATGTCGTATAATTAAAACAGAGCAGCGCAAAAAAAGAGCGACGCTGCCGCCGCTCTCATTTCAATTTTTCATGTATTTGGCTTATACATATGCATCACCCCTTGCTGTCGCTATAGCTATTGCCATAGCTCTTGCCATTGCTCTTGCTTATTTAATGCACCATTCACATAGATCTCAGGAAAACTAAGCTCAAGTCCTTCATTACCCGGAACACTTGCAATGGCACTGGCAAAAGCGGCTTGATCTTCAATGTTATTGTTATACAACATGACACACCTTAAAACAGATAATTGTGCAAAAGCCGGGGCCAGCGCTGTCGCACTTGCGTCCGTTATGTCATTATTACTAAGACCTAAAACTTCAAGGTTTTTGAACCGAGGCAGCAATTGTGCTAACTTAGCAACCTCCGTATCATTAAGCCCACTAGATTTTAGATGTAAATACGCTAATTCTGGATTCAGCCCAGATAAATGCTGTAAAATAAGATTCGTCGACGCTGCATTGCCAAAATATACATTCAAATCCTTAAGGTCTTGCAATTGCGCTAATAACGGCATCAACAACTGTAACGACTTAAGATCAACCGCCTCACCTTCTTTTTTAGCAAGCTGGATCGACAGGTCTGTAACTATATTGTTAGCAAAAACGAGCCCTAACGCGAACACATTTTTAGCGGTTAAAAAGACATCATCATAAAAACAAAGGGAAACTCTTAAGTCTTTACCTTGATAATCTTCCGCTAAAAAACTTTGTAATTTCTGAGTGTTTTTCAAAAATATAGTTTTATAAGCAACTACATTGCTAAACGCCCCCAATCCCAGCACAAACATTAAAACATAAATCGATTTTTTCATCTTTTTGATTCTTTCATTAACCATATCAATGTAAGAC
>CAYGJW010000108.1:0-5510 GCA_964350415.1 uncultured Alphaproteobacteria bacterium | reverse complement strand
CAGCAAGTGCCTCAGCTTTATGATCAAATTCAATCAATTTGCCATATTGGGGGACGCCGCTGGGACATTCATTTTAAGAATAAGATCAAAGTATCCTTACCTGAGAAAAAACCTGAGGAAATGTGGCAAAAGCTCCACACTTTACAAGAAAAGCATCATTTACTGGATCGAGACATTAAGCTTGTTGACCTAAGGAATCCGGATAAGGTAATCGTTCGAACAGCAGAAAAGAAAAAAACATAGTTAACACACCCAAAACAGATAATCCTATATCCCAACCTATTAAATTTTCGTATACTTATTCTTATGAAACAACGCCATGATATTACTGCTGCTCTTGATCTTGGCTCGTCCAAAATAACGTGCATTATTGCCCAAAATCGCAGCGGTGGCCCGGTTGTACTCGGGGCCAAACATCTCGGATCCAAAGGCTACAGGAACGGCAACATCGTCGACCTGGAGGCCCTGCAGCACGGCATTGCAACAACCATTCATGAGGCCGAACAAGCCGCGGGAATTACATTAGAACGCATTACCGTATCCATTTCTTGCCCACAAATAAATGCGCAAACCCATTCTAATGTTTTGATCCCCACGAAAAACAGTATCAGTGAATCAGATCTCAGTAAACTTCAGTCTCAGGCGCTTCAGGCTGCATCTCATACAAATCAAACCATCATTCATGCGATTCCTTTAGCTTATCAAATTGATGATGACCTTGTGGTGAGTAATCCCAAAGGGATGCTTGCCCATAAGATTGTGCAGCACAGTTTGATTATTGCCCTATCCTCAACACTTTATGATAATATCCACAGCTGCATATCCCGGTGTCACCTTGATCTGACTTCCCTGACAATCTCGCCCTATGCCTCCAGCTTTTCTTGTCTGACGGATGATGAGCTTGAGCAAGGATCTATCCTGATTGATATGGGCGGCGACACCACATCCTTTTCGCTGTTTGAGCAGCAAAAGCCCATGCATATCGGCGTGATACCTGTGGGCGGCAACCATGTTACCAGCGATATCAGCCACGTCTTAGAGATTTCCTTAAAAGACGCTGAGCGCATTAAGACTCTGCACGGCCATGCATTGATGGCTGAGCAAGATCATTACGAAACGATTATGGTCAGAAGCACCGGCGAGTATGATGAGGCTTCTACGACAGAGATCAATCGTTCCTCGCTGATTGAGATCATGCAGCCGCGCCTGGAAGAAACCTTTTCTATGCTTGCCAAGCGTATTCGTTCCCTTGATCCCCGTGCCCTACAGACTCATAAGATTATTCTCACCGGCAGCGCCAGTCAGCTACCTGGCATTAAGGATCTCGCCCATCTTATTTTCAAACAAAAGGTCCGCATTGCCCTACCGCAGAAACTCCGCGGTCTGGAGCCTGCCTTTGTGTCCCCTGGCTTTTCTTCTGTGGTTGGCACGCTGCTTTATGGTTCGCACCTGGACACACTGAATCACGCCCAGCACTTGCACGAGAAGAAACACCAAGGCCACAGGTTAAAACAAATCACCCAATGGATCCGCGAGAACTTTTAGAACTTAAAAAAAACAAAGCCTAGCCCAGCATAATATTTACACTTTGCCATTGATTCACACAGATAAAACCAATATGTTATTGCTATATAACGATCTTGAAATATGATCACCTTTAGCCCTTTACACACACGCAATTCCCGCGGAGAAATTAATGAGCATTAGTCTAAGCGTTCCAACCATGAATCAAGAACTCACAGCACCAAAAATTACGGTTATTGGTATTGGTGGTGCGGGCGGCAATGCTGTCAACAACATGATCCGCTCCAATCTTGAGGGTGCTGAATTCATCGTTGGAAATACCGATGCTCAGGCGCTTACACATTCATTGGCTGAAAAGCGCATTCAACTTGGTGCAAGCCTTACCAGCGGTTTGGGCGCAGGGTCGAAGCCTGATATTGGGCGCGGTGCGGCAGAAGAAGCACGGGACGAGATTTTGTCCTACCTTCAGGGTTCGAACATGGTTTTTATTACTGCGGGTATGGGCGGCGGTACAGGAACGGGCGCAGCCCCTGTCGTTGCTAAACTAGCCCGCGAGCAAGGCATTCTAACCGTTGGTGTTGTGACAAAGCCCTTCCATTTTGAGGGCGCCATGCGCATGCGTACGGCAGAAAGCGGTATCAAGGAACTTGCCGCACACGTTGATACGCTGATCATTATTCCGAATCAAAATCTTTTCCGAATCGCCAATGAAAAGACAACATTTGCAGATGCTTTCCGCATGGCAGATGACGTGCTATATGCAGGCGTTCGCGGCATTACAGACCTGATGGTTATGCCAGGACTGATTAATCTGGATTTTGCAGATATTCGCACTGTTATGACCGAAATGGGCAAAGCCATGATGGGAACAGGCGATGCTGAGGGTGATAACCGTGCAATCGATGCTGCCGAAGCAGCCATTGCCAATCCGCTACTTGATGATGTCAGTATGCGCGGTGCCCGCGGTGTTTTGATTAACATCACAGGTGGCCCTGACATGACCCTGTTTGAGGTTGATGAGGCTGCAAATCGCATCCGTGAAGAAGTTGATCCCAATGCCAACATTATCTTTGGTTCAACATTCGACGAGAGCATCGAGGGCCGTATACGTGTGTCTATTGTTGCAACAGGTATCGAACAAGAATCCCAATCAAAAGGCGCTGTTTCCACGAATCTTTTCGCACAATTTGATGAGGAAAAAAGCACGGCTGAAGACCACCAGGTTATCGAAGAAAGCGCACCCGCATCAGAAGTTGCAAACGAAGAATCCGCCCCTGCCTCAGCTTATACGGAAGCACAAGCGCCTGAAAATCAAAAACCTCAAGACAATCCGTCTTCTGAACAAAAAAGCTTCGTACCACCGCAGCCCGCAATGCCTGAAGATTATGTGCGCACCCCAAGTACGCATGCAGCATCACGGCCAGCTGTGATGCCTCAAGAAAAACCACTTTCCTTTTTTGAGCGCATGACAAACTTGGGCAAAAGAAAAACGCCACAAGAACAGAATCATCAACATGATTCACATACGAACCAAAGCCACAGCCATAAAAAAAGCCCTGACTTGTTTGAAGATATCGACAAGGAAACGATTAACATCCCAACGTTTTTACGAAAAAACAAATAATTAGGGGACCTGTTTAATATGCAAACCACGACGCAAAGTCCCGATTCATTAAGTCCAGATTCATTGCCGCAGTTTGATGCAGATTCTGCAATACAACAAACGCTTGCATCTGTTGTTCAATGCACAGGTATTGGGGTTCACTCAGGCAAGAAGACAACTTTAACACTTAAGCCGGCGGCCCCAAACTCTGGGATTAAATTTCATCGCATTGACCTTGAGGGAATCGAAGGTCCCATCCCAGCTGACTGGAATCATGTCATTGATACCACGCTATCAACAGTGATTGGTCACAACGCCCATGTCCGAGTTGGAACAATTGAACATCTTATGTCTGCCTTACATGGCTGCGGTATCGATAATGCAACAATCGAAATTGATGGCCCAGAAGTTCCGATCATGGATGGTAGCGCCAAACCTTTTGTCTTTCTTGTGGAGTGCGCAGGGATTTGCAAACAAAATACACCGCGTAAAATTATCAAAGTTCTGCAAGAAGTCTCCGTTCTTGATAACGGACGCACAGCCACATTAAAACCATCTGATCATTTTTCAATCTCTGTTGAAATTGCGTTTGATCATCCTATTCTCCGCAAACAAGTGCTAGAAGTCTACTTAAACTCAGGGGTTTTTAAATCTGAAATATCCCGAGCACGCACCTTTGGGTTTCTTCACGAGGCGGAAAAGCTTAAGGCCGCAAACCTTGCCCTTGGTGCTTCCCTTGAAAATACAGTTGTGATTGGCGAAGATGCAATCCTCAATCCAGAGGGCCTACGATATACGGATGAATTCGTTCGTCATAAAATACTTGATTGTATTGGTGATCTCTACCTATGCGGCTATCCAATCGTTGGCGCTTTTACCGGCATAAAAACAGGGCACTATATGCATAATCAGCTGCTTAAAAAGCTTTTTGCAACACCTGAGGCCTGGGAAATCATCACGTTAGAAGACCCTGTGCAACAGATTGCTAATTAACAAACAGTCCTTATCCAACTAATTAAAAGAAATATTATGATCCGTTTATTCCTTTCTGCTCTTTTCTTATTGGCGCTTAGCGCTTGTTCATCCACAAAAAAACCGCTTTATGATGACCGTCCCTTGGCGACAATTTATCAAGAAGCTGAAACAGCGCGGGCTGAAAAGAAAGACCTTGAAAAGGCCGCTCAGCTTTATGAAAATGTTGAAAGACAATACCCTTATTCAAATGAAGCGACTGAATCGCTGCTGAAGGCTGCACAGACCTATCATTCAATCCGCCAATATGATAATGCAATCGATATCCTAGAACGCTTTATTCGCCTACACCCTGCCCATAAAAATATTGATGAGGCTGTTTATCTTAAAGCGCTGAGCTATTTTGAGCAAATTATGCCGGCAGATCGCGATCAGTCTATGACGCACAAAGCTGAGCGCGCCTTGAAAGAAGTTTTAACGCGTTTCCCAAATACCAGCAAATCCGAAGATGCAAAGCTTAAGCTTGATTTTGTCTACGATCGCCTTGCAGAACAGCACATGATCATTGGTCGTTACAGTATGTGGCAAAAAAATTACATTGCAGCGCATAACCGCTTCCGCAAAGTGACTGAAAATTTTCAAACAACAGTCCATACTCCCGAAGCCCTACACCGCTTGACAGAATGTTATGTTGCCTTAGGCCGCAGTGACGATGCAAAAACGACAGCTCGTTATTTAAGTTATAACTTTCCGCAGTCAAAGTGGTATAAGTATACCTACAGACTTCTTAAACAACACGGGCTTGTTGAACAAGCATAAGGTTAGCCTTCTATGTTGATTCATCTGACAATCCGAAATTTTCTTCTGATTCAACAACTTGACATCGATTTTAAACCGGGTTTTTGTATTCTTACAGGTGAAACTGGGGCTGGGAAATCAATTCTTCTTGATGCCTTGAAGCTGATTCTTGGTGAGCGCGCGGACTACGGCGTCATTCGCGATACGACCAAGCCTGCAACTGTTGCAGCAGAATTCACCCTTACTGAAAAACTTAAAGCACAACTTGATCAGCACGGATTAAGCTACGATGATACGCTTCTTTTGCGCCGGCTTGTTGACCCAAAGGGAAAAAGCAGAGCTTTTATCAACGATCAACCCGTCAGTGCAACATTAATGAAAGAATTTGGCACTTGCTTGATTGAAATTGAAGGGCAAATGGAAAGTGCCAACATTCTTCAGTCTAAAAATCACCTTAAGTACCTTGATACCTTTGCACAGCATCCTGAATTGATTACACAAACCCAAGCAACCTATAACGCTTTACAGCAAGCGAATAAATCACTTCTAGATTTCGAGGCACAGGCCAAAGAAACTGAAAAAAATGAAGCGTTTATCCGCCATGCACTTGAAG
>CAYGJW010000107.1:3336-5563 GCA_964350415.1 uncultured Alphaproteobacteria bacterium | reverse complement strand
TCGCCGCGATTAATTGTGTGGCCGCCAAAAGGCCGCTGATAAATCTTCCCGTCTTCGGTGCGCGAAAATGGCACACCCATGTGCTCAAGTTCAGTGATCGCAGGCACGGCTTCACGGCACATGTATTCGATGGCATCTTGATCGCCAAGCCAGTCAGATCCCTTAATCGTGTCGTACATGTGGTTCTGCCAGGTATCCTCGTCGAGGTTTCCTAAAGAAGCACCAACGCCGCCCTGAGCTGCAACCGTATGGCTACGGGTTGGAAACACCTTGGTGACGCAAGCTGTTTTAAGGCCAGCAGCCGTCATGCCAAGGGTTGCGCGTAATCCGGCACCACCGGCACCAACAACAACGACATCATGAAAATGATCTGTAAATTCGTAGCTCTGAGTCAATTTATCCTCCGAAGAATGCTTTTAATACGGAATACAGCGCCAGTAACGCCATGAAAAAGGTGAGAAACTTAACGCCGATGAGCCAGAAAAACTTCCAGCCTTCATGATGGATGTAATCCTCAATGACCACTTGAACACCAAGTTGGGCGTGGTGATAAGCGCAGACAATAAAGCAGCTCATAAGTACGGCATTTAAAGGCGAGCTAAGCCATTCAAGCGTCATGGCGTCTGTGCCGCTAAGCTGAGTCGCCAGCGCATAGACAAACCACAAAGAAAGCGGAATAAGCGCCGTAGCTGTAAGCCGTTGCCACCACCAATGAGAGACGCCTTCCTTGGCAGAGCCGAGGTCTTTATGTTTCGCTTTGACGGATGTATTCATGATTTGAATTCCCTGAATTTTTGAGAGGGGGAGCTTTATTAAAAAGATCTTTAGTTAAGACCGTTATTGATTGAAACCAACAGCCCAAAGCCCTGCAGTCAGTGCAATTGAGGCAATCACAACAGCCCAGCCGCTGCGGTGAACGTTCTGCATTTCAAAACCTTTGCCCATGTCCCAGAACAAGTGACGGATGCCGTTACAAAGATGGTAGAACAGGCAAAAAGACCAGCCAATCAGCATAACCATTCCAAGCTGGCTTCTGAGGCAGTCCTTAAAGCAATTAAGGAGTGTATCGCTGGCACCAATAGAAAGAAACCATAGCGTTAAAGGGATCAGGCCGATAAACAGCATAACGCCGGTGCCGCGGTGCAGGATAGAAAGGACCGAGGTTAGTTGCGGTTTATAAACTTGTAAATGCGGTGAAAGTGGACGGTTGTCCATGGGGCGTTCCTCCAAAATATGCTTAATATTTTTGTTATTAAAAGCACTCAGGGCCGGTACTGTCAATTTAATTTCACATTTGATTTTTTTTTTTGCTTTAAGTAGAGTTGTTGAAAATATTTATAAAATATCAAAATAAGGGGAAGGATATGGATAAGAAAACGTTGTTATCAATGGCGGTTGTCGCTGCTGTGGGTGTCGTTATATCGAGTGGGGCAGTTGCTGCGAATAGCAGTACTGCACAACGAATGAGCGTGACGCAGGCTTGTAGTAGTTCCGGTGGTTCCGGTGGTTCTTGTGGTGGTACTTGCAGTTCTACTTGTGGTGGCGGTGATTTATTTAAGAAAGACCCTTCAAATCTTTCACCAGCAGGCATTTGCGAAAAACTGTAAGTGCATTTTCTTCTTTATAAGTGTTGGGTTTGAAGGATAATGGATAAAAAAGCATTGTTATCAGCAGCGTTAATTGCAGCTGTGGGCGTTGTTACATCAGGGCCCCCTGTTGCTGCAAGCAGCTGTGTCGCACAACGGATTAGCATCACGCAGATTAGCGCTGAATGTGGTAGCTGCGGTTGTGATGCTGGTTGCAACACTAGTTGTGCGGGTGGTAATTTATTTAAGAAAGACTCTTCAAATCTTTCACCTGCAGGCATTTGCGAAAAGCTGTAAGTGCATTTTCTTCTTTATAAGTGTTGGGTTTGAAAAATATTTATAAAATATAAGAATAAGAGGAAAGAGATGGATAAGAAAATGCTATTGTCTGCTGCGTTAATCGCAGCTGTCGGTGTTGTGATGTCGGGGGTACCGACGACAGTGAGTAGCGGTGTTGCACAACGGGTGAACATGGCGCAGGCTAGTTCTGAATGTGGTAGCTGTAGTGGTGGAGCTTGCAATAGTGCTTGTGTTGGTAGTTGCACTTCTACTTGTGGTGGTTATTATAAAGGTTTTCTTAAAACAGGTATTTCTCAAGAAAAACCGAGCCTTCTGCCAGCTGGAATTTGCGAAAAGCTGTA
>CAYGJW010000107.1:0-3236 GCA_964350415.1 uncultured Alphaproteobacteria bacterium | reverse complement strand
GTATTTCTCAAGAAAAACCGAGCCTTCTGCCAGCTGGAATTTGCGAAAAGCTGTAAGTTCATTTAAGTTTTTATAAATGTTGGGTTTGAAAAACACTTCAAAAGTAGCAGAATGGGAGAAAAATATGGATAAGAAAACATTGTTATCAATGGCTGTCGTTGCAGCAGTCAGTGTGGTGATATCGGGCGCGCCGGCGACAGCAAGGAGCGGTGTTGTAATGCAGACTGGTACCGTTCAAAGCAGCGACTGCTCCGGCAGCAGTAGTTGCACTGCTGTTTGTGGTGATTGCCCTGCTATTTGTGGTGGTTATGATAAAGGTTTTCTTAAGACAAGCATTGATCAAGAAAAACCGAGCCTTCTGCCAGCTGGAATTTGCGAAAAGCTATAGTCGTTGCTGAGAGCGGGATTCCATAATATCCTTTTAGATAAGTCCTAATTTAAGTACAATTAATACAGCATGTACTAAATAAAGCTTAAAAAGGGAGAGATAACATGAGTAAAAAGTCTTTATTATCAATGGCCGTTATTGCGGCTGTTGGAACGATGGTTTCAGGTGCACAAGCCGTTGCTGATGAGGCAAAAGAAAAGTGTTTGGGTGTTGTCAAAGCGGGTAAAAATGATTGCGGATCTACGGATGGTCGTCATAGCTGCCAAGGGCAAGCAAAAAAAGATGGCGATCCAACAGAGTGGGTTTATTTACCTGAAGGTGTCTGCGATAAACTTGTGAATGGTAAAGTTTATAAACCAGGTAAGTGATTTTTTAAGCCGAGTTAATAAAAAGGGAGAGAGGTCTGTTCTTTCTTCCATTTTATTATAATTTGTTAAGAGGTTTTTGGTGCAAAAACATACAGTGGAAAAGTCAGGCATTGGGCTGCGTAGCGCACATCAAGCTGAGATCTTGGAGACAAAGCCGGAGCTTGGTTTTTTGGAAGTGCATTCAGAAAATTACTTCACCCAAAAGGGACGGGGCTTTGAGTTATTAGAAGAGGCTGGGAGGCATTATCCCATAAGCCTGCACGGTGTGGCATTGTCTTTGGCGTCTGATGATGGTTTGGATATGACGCATTTACAGCACACTAAGCGGCTTATGGACCGCTTGAAGCCTGATCTGGTTTCAGAACACCTAGCCTGGAATCGGGTTGATGGTGTGTATTTAAATGACTTGATTCCTGTGCCTTATACACAAGAAACCTTGCAGGTTATGGCGGCGCATGTGAATCAGGCTCAAGACCTGTGGGGGCGTCAAATTCTGATTGAGAACCCGTCGGTCTATATGGAATTTAAAGCCTCAACCATGCCGGAGACTGAATTCTTGAATAGGCTATGTGTAATGACGGGCTGCGGCTTAATCTTAGATGTTAATAATGTTTATGTCAGCAGTGTGAATAATGCTTTTGATCCCAAAGAATTTATTGATCAAGTTGAGAAAAAATATGTGGGGGAAATTCACCTTGCAGGTCATTTGCGTAAGGAAATTGAAGGGCAACCGTTTTTAATTGATACGCATAATGATTTTATCTGTGCGGCAGTTTGGGATCTCTATCGCTATACCATTGCGCAGACCGGCAGGGTGCCGACGCTGATTGAATGGGATTCAGAGCTGCCGAGTTTGGCAGAGCTGGTAGGTGAGGCCCACAAAGCGGACCTAATCTGTGATGAAGCCGAAAATCAAACAGGAGGCATCTATGGGAGCGTCGCTTAAGCAACTTCAGCAGTCCTTTAAACAAGGGGTTCTAGACGGTAATCCACCTGCAGAGTTATTGGATGGAATTGTTGAGCAAGGTGTCAGTGCTGCGCAGCGTTTTGAAGTATACAGAAACAATACCTTTGCCAGTTTGATGGATGTTCTAAGTAATGTTTATAAAGCAGTGCCTGTGCTGGTTAGTGAGGATTATTTTAAACAAACTTTACGGCAGTTTATTCAAGCGCGCCCACCTAAAAATGGTTGCCTTTTTTTGTATGGAGACGCATATCCTGAATTCTTAAAAACCTGCACTGGGATGGAAAAATATCCCTTTGTGGTGGATGTTGCACGCCTTGAATGGTTGTATGACCATCGTGGATTTATTGCAGAAGATCCTGTTTTAGAGGTTGCTCAACTCGCAGAGCTGGACGATAGCCAACATGAGAATTTGCAGTTTGAGCTGCGCGATAGCGTCGTGCTTTTTAGCTCCAAATATCCTGTTCTGAAATTATGGGAAATTTGCTTAAAAGACCCTGATAAGGCTGTTGGTATCGATATGCAGCAAGGGGGAGACTGGTTGCTTATAACCCGTAATGGACATGAGATTAACTGCGATTCTTTGACAGAAGCGGCGTATATTTTCTTGCAAGCCCTGACAGAGAAGCAAACCTTGGGACAGGCGTTGGAAGCAGCTTATAAATTGGATAGCTCTTTTGATGTTCAGAAAACCTTAGTTCACTTTTTTGAAAAGGGTGTCTTTAAAGGCTTTAAGGTGGGGCGCCCATAAAAGAGACAGCACAATGAAAATCAATAGCCAAAATCGTTGGATGCAAAGAGCTTTAGGAATGATCCATTCTTAGAAACTTACCTTGGTCCGCTTGTGCCGCTGGGTTTTCGTTTCTGGATGGCAGAGATTTTCTCTACCTCAGGGCGTCTAAAGCTGCAGCCTCTTAATGGTATTTTTATCTTTTATTTTCAGCAGCTTTAATGACTTCTAGCGTTAGTCCAATACTTAGGCAAAAACGTTTTAGGTACTTATCCGTTGGTCTGTAAAGCATGTTGCTTTTTCCGTGAGGGATGTGAGATGAAAAGGTGTGAATGTTGCCTGATGTATCCTCTGCCTCTATAAAGAATGAATTACCTTTTACCCATGTTTTACAATTCATAGCTGCAAAAACTTGCTGAGCATTTGTATGTGTAAAGTGATGAATTCTTTTTTGTCCTTCACCAAATAAGCACAGAAAAAATTGAAGATGCTCAAATTGAGGGGTGTACTTACATGGCTTTTTTGAAAATAAATTTTGAGCAACGGATGGAGATCGGTCTAATTTTTTATAACGTACGTTATGCCGGTGTATATTTTTTCTTTGGCGATCTTTAGCCCACTGTTGTTGGAAGGCGGTTATATCCGTTTTATCCAGGGCAGAACATGTCGTTGTCGTTGTTGCTGCAGAAGGCTGAGAAATGTTTGAATCTTCATCATCTTCCTCTCCCTCTTCTTCCGCAGAATCTTCATCATCTTCATCACTAGAAAAGTTTAGCTTTGGATAGT
>CAYGJW010000106.1:0-5616 GCA_964350415.1 uncultured Alphaproteobacteria bacterium | reverse complement strand
AACCGTATCGGGCATCCGGTATCTGCTTTTAACATCTTAATTGATGCACAGCGCTGGGGCGTAAGAACAACAGATGCTTTTACAATTGCATTGGAAGCTGCACGCTTACAGCTGGGTCAACGCCCAACTATGCAAATTAAAGCACCCCGTTATCTCGCACTTTCTGCGCAGAGCTCTACAGAGGATCAACAGCTCCTTGAATCGATTGAACAGGACCAAGTTGCTTTCGCAGAATTTGTTAAGACTCATCAGCAATCGATCGCTGTTATTGGCAACGGACCGTCCCCACTTGGAAAGACTCAGGGTGCTGCAATTGATAACAATGACCTTGTGATTCGCTTTAACAATTATAAACTTGGCGCCTCTTATAAAGAAGATCTTGGTTCAAAGACAACCATCTGGGCGCGCTCTCCTGGACTTTTTGTCAAAGACCGAGTAGACGAAAATTTTTCTTTTATTCTTATGTCAGCGCCTATCAGTGTTATTCATACGGGCTTTGACCATTGGGATAAAGTACGCTCATACAAACAACACGGGCACCATATTTGCTTCATTCCTGACGACGTATGGTTTTCCCTTGTTGATCAGCTGAATGCAATACCAAGCGCGGGGCTCGCTGTGCTTAGCCTGCTGCATGAATTAGGCGCGTCCTTAAGAGCTGAGCAGCTTCATGGTTATGCGTCAGAGGATCAACAATCTAATAACTTTCATTATTTTGAACGCGCAAAACCAAGCCTTGCCCACAACTGGAAAAAAGAACGTAGCATTCTAAATAATCAACTTAAATCCTAGCTTTTAGTTGATTTTTAAGTGGATCAGATCTAAAGATAAAACCTGAAACTCAAGGAGAGTATTTGATGACACATTTTACAAAATCAAAAATGGGCGGACTATGCTTGCTCTTGCTTACATTTATGGTATTACCTGGTTGCTCTCACAGAACACAGCAAGATGATCATCAGAGCCCTTATGCAGGCGGTGAATCAAAGACCTACCGCGGCATTATTATCAGCTCTCGCAACACAACCTTTAAAGGCAATGACTCCGTTCGTCAGCCTGCCATTGAATATACTGTTGAATGTGAACACGGCAATACAACAACGGTTACTCAATCTTCAAAACCAAGATATGAAACAGGTCAGCCCGTTTTTGTTATTCAATCTTGGCGTGGCCAATCCCGCGTCATTCCAGACCAAAGCCGTGGTTACAGTGCACCTTTAGACCGGAAATAACACATTTAAAAATCATGGGGTTAATTCGCTTCCAAGCCAGCCCCTTGATTCTTAATAATCATGAGACAATATCGTGCTTTCTACACAAAAGGATAAGCCTAATTTCTGCGACAACCTCAGCGTTTACATTGGCAAAAGACAGAACTTCAAGAATATAATTAATAGCCTCCTTAAATTCTCTATCTGTTAATTTAAGCTTAATACATATATTGCAAAGTTCCTGAGCCGTTTGATCATCAGCTGAGATAATTGCACTCATAACAAATGATTTTAGCTCACAATTCAGCCTTGCGCACGTAGCTCCCGACTTAAATTGGCTAAACTTACCCTCTCTTAGTTTCTCTGAAGCTTTTTCAACAGCGATATACAAAACCTCTCTGCCTCCAACTTTTTCAATCAAAGAATCCATAAACCCTCCATACTACTACAACACAACCATTTTTTACTTACCAAAAGCTCATAGATAAAAAATAAAACACCTTTATTAAAGCAAAAGAACAAACCTTTAACTCAATAATACAACAAAAAATAATAATTATTTGCAATTCTTACTTAAAATTATATTATTTATTTAATTAAACATAAAATACCTCAATAAAAAAATAATAACCATTTTATTTAACTTTGGTAAATATAAATTATTTGCTACAATTAGATAGAAAGGCATAAGGTCAAGCACTATGAATCTAACCTCACCTACTAAACCAGCGCAAGTTCTTCTCATTGAAGACAATGAAGCAGATCAGGTACTTGTGAAGCGCGCACTTTCTCAAGAATTTTTTGCTTCAGAATTATCAATTGCATCCGATGGGGAAGAGGCCCTTGATTACATGTACAAAAAAGGTATCTACAAAGATTCTGTGTTACCGGATATCATTCTTCTTGACCTCAATTTGCCAAAAGTTTCAGGCATTGAATTCCTTAAAATAATTAAAAAGGACCCTGATCTTGGCTATATCCCTATTGTTATTATGACGACATCTGGCACCTCCTATGACATCAATAGGGTCTATAAGGCTGGAGGGAATTCATATATTATAAAGCCCGTGCAGTTTGATGAATTCAAAAAAATTCTCGCGCAAATAGGTAATTACTGGCTCCAACTTGCAAAACTTCCGAAATCAATATGAAGTACCCCACATTGACAAACGTAACGGCAAACAGAACAAAGAAAACAAACACCAAAACCATATAATAAAAAAGACGATATCACTCCTTTAAAATCAGAAAACATAAGTAACAAAAAAATATTATCTTAATTGACATAAATAAAAATAAGGTATTATATAAAACTATAAGAAAAAAATAAAAAATATCGGGGGAGATTATGAGTCAATACTCAGATCAAACAACTGTAAAAATTCTTCTTGTTGAGGATAATGCTGCTGATCAAGCACTTACAAAGCGGGCTCTTGCCCAAAAGAACTTTGCATCAGAGCTTTTCATTGTGTCTGATGGTGAGGCTGCTCTTGACTACATGTATAAAAGGGGAGAGCATGAAGATTCTATCTCACCTGATATCATCTTACTCGACCTCAATCTACCAAAAATTTCAGGTGCTGAATTCCTTGAAAAGATTAGAAAGGATCCTAACTTAGGGCATACTCCAGTCATTGTCATGACAACATCCGAAGACCCTTATGATGTTAAAAGGGTGTACAAAGCTGGGGGAAATTCCTATATCACCAAACCTGTTCAGTTTACAGACTTTATAAGTGCATTGGGACAAATTGGGGATTACTGGCTTCAACTTGTAGAGCTCCCTGAAAGCATTAAAAAAGTAAAATAAAATCAAATGTTTGATTTCTTTCAAAACCTATTTAACACCTCAGGATTTCCCCCTCGTTGGTTTTGCGGCAGCGCTTGGACTGATTCACTTGGCGCATTACATATTATTTCAGACATCGCAATTTTTGGGGCTTATTTCTTTATTTCTGTGATTTTGGCCTATACGATCTTTGTTAAGAAAGACCTGCCTTTTTCCAATATCATTTGGCTTTTTGTTACTTTCATCTTATTCTGCGGCTTCAATCATCTTCTTGAAGCTGTTATATTCTGGCAGCCTGTTTATCGCTTCTCAGGCCTTCTTAAAATGCTCACAGCAATTGTATCCTGGGCAACCGTCTTTGCCCTGATTCTTGTTCTACCTAAGATCATGAAAGCGCTTAAAGAGCAAGCAGGAAAGCGCTTTCAACAAATCATTGAAGAACTTCCAATTGCCCTGTTTGTCACAGACAACAAATGGAATATTCAATATGTGAACAGAGCAACAGAAAACCTATTTACAGATGAAAGAATCAATTTTTTAGGAGAAGACTGCAAAAAATTTTTTTCTGAAGACCTGGAAGATGTGCTGAACAAATACAACGATAACATTGAATTTAGCGCGGGTGTTTGCGGGATACACAAAAACAATATCTTATTTCCCGCTTCTATTAGCGCCCATAACCTTGGTGAAGGAAAGGATGCTTTAAAGATTATTGCCGTTCGCGATAAAACCCTTGCAAAACAAGCTGCCGACGAGGAAAGGGAAACCTATGTTAAGCAGCTTGAGAAGAAAAATGACCAGCTACAGGAATATACCAGTGTTATCTCCCATGACCTGAAAGAACCCTTAAGAACCCTGATTTCTTTTAGCGAACTTCTTGAAGTAGACGCCGGCCCCGATTTACCAGAGCAGGCAAAAGAAGATCTTCAGTTTATTCATAAAGCAGCGCAAAGAATGCAAAATCTTGTTAATGATTTGCTTGCTTATGCAAAACAAGGTGGTGAATTCGAATTTAAAAAAGTTTCATTACAAGATTGTCTTGAAAAAGCAAAAATATCTCTTAAAAATACCCTAGCAAAATCAGGGGTTGAAATTCACTTTAAAGCACTGCCTGAGGTTATGGGAAATGAACTTGTTCTTACTCAAGTTTTTCATAATATTCTTGATAATGCGAGCAAGTTTTCTGACAAAGATAATCCTGATATTAATATTTCTGCCGAAATGATTGACGGGCGCTGGACAATCACGATTGCAGATAATGGTATCGGCATGGATGAAAAATATCTTGAGCTAATTTTCAAGCCCTTCTCACGCCTCAACACCAAAGAAAAATATGAGGGCTCCGGGATCGGCCTTTCTTTCTGCCATAAAATTATCACCCAGCATAATGGGAAAATTTGGGCTGAATCTGAAATTGGCAAAGGCACACAAATGAAATTCACCTTGCAACCTGTTACACCTGAATAGTCTCGCTTCTTCCTATAAAATTGCCCCTTTTATATACTCTGAAAGTTCTAGAGTCTCTTTATCGAGAACGTGTAAAAGCACGACAGAGTGCAATTTCTACATACAAAATACACAAGGATGCGCATCCTAAGGCGGGATAATTTCTCAGTATTAGATCCAGGCCGTCTAGATTCTATTCTGGAAAAATGGAAAGAACAGAAATAATTAGCTATCGTACCATGCAACACAAGAACAGGGATACAGCCCCTTCTTTCATGCCACTAAAAATAGTGGAGCTTAAATATTTAAACAATAAGTATAATGATAAAACAACAATAGAATATTTTTATACGATAGTGATATAATTAAAATGTATATAAAACGAACAAAGAGGATTGAACAATGAAAAACTTAAATAAAATTGCCATCATGGCAATAGTAGTACTATCAACAACATGCTTATATGCTATCGAAACAAAAAATCATAGCGAGCCTAACGCTTCCAAAGCAACATCAGAAATAAAAACATTTATTATTACAAACCACTTTAAAGATGGGACTCACCTTACTGCAAGGCATCACATGCAAAGCGCTAATCAAGGAGGCTCACACAAAGCAATAAATCATTTTATTAAAAAAAAGAGCGAACAATTTCAAAAAAAATACAATAACAAACTATCAAGCGCGGGGAAAACAGAACGAGACGTAACCGGTGTAACTGTTACAATACTTGAGCATAATGCTACTCTCAACATAAGCCCTAATGGCAAATACCATGTCTCATTATCTTCTCCAACGAACGTTAGGCATATTCATAAAGGAACTGTACCTAATATAAGTAAAGTTGAAGCTGATATTAATAATAAGCTAAAATTTAGCGGGACGAGCACATCAGAGCTTGCATCTTCCTATAATGCTCAATAAGCTAAACATTTGTACCGTAATGAAAATTGGGGCTTCGGCTCCTTTTTTCATTATCGCTAAATAAAAAAGCTAACCTAAAATTGTTCAGCTCTAGGAAAGCTGCGCCACGTCTTCACTCAAGTACGTCTCCGCGGCTTAACGACGAGATGGACAGCCTGGGCTGAAAAAACTTAGAATGAAAAAGTTTGAGGCGCGTGCGAGGCAATTTAGACTCAAGAAATTTTAGAGTACCCCAAGCTCCATCTC
>CAYGJW010000105.1:0-5637 GCA_964350415.1 uncultured Alphaproteobacteria bacterium | reverse complement strand
TCTCTGAAGATCAGCCCTGCAGCTTTTTCTCAATGCGTTTTCTTTCAGCAGCATCCGTTATGAACTCCAAAGCACGATGCCACTGTGATTGCGCCTCTAACCGGCGATCTAGAGCCTGGTAGACATCCCCTAAGTGCTCATTTAACACTGGATCAAGCGGCTGTAACTCAACAGCCCGCTCCAAGTGTATCAAAGCCTCTTGCAGCTCCCCACGCTTAAAATATGACCAGCCAAGACTATCGATAATATGACCATCTTTTGGTTGCCTAAGCGCCGCTTTTTTCAAAAGCTCAAATGCAGCATCCAAATTTAAACCTTGTTCAACCCACGAATAGCCCAAGTAATTCATAATATATGGATTTTCTGGATTCAGCTCTAACGCCTTCTTAAGGTCTGGCTCAGCTTTATCCCATTGTTTTAAGCGCTCATAACCAACACCCCGAGCGTAATAAAGCTGCCATAAAAATGCAGGGCTAACCGTCTTATCCTGTAATAAAAACTGATTCACTAAAGGCACAAGGACATCAAATTTGTTTTGCGTTTGGTATAAAACACTCAAATTCAAAACGGGTAACAACCAATGTGGGTTCTTAGAGATAATATCTTTATAAATCTCAATCGCCTTTTCAGGTTTATCAAGCATCTTGTATGCGGCGGCTTCAACACGCTGAATCAATGGCAAGTACCGACCTGTATTTCTTGTACTTTGTAAAACCCGCAAAGCCTCATTTGAGCGGCCAAAGCGTAAATGTTGTGTCGCAATAAAAATAGAAAAACCCAAATCCTTAGCATTCAATGTTTCCGCAAAAACAGCAAAAATTGTTGCCAGGTCATGATTTGTATCCATTGCCATTGCAAGTTCAAAAAAAGCTTTGGCAAATCCTTCTTGAGCGCTAAAAGACTTTGGCTTGTTATAGCCTGGGATTTTAGGAAATCCTGGGTTAATTTTTTGCAGATATTGGTCAATTTTTTGGACATCTTCTGTTGCCCTTAACCTTTGATACAAACGTTTAAAGTCACGCAGATGATAATAAGACAGCGCTTCAAAATTTTCGTAAGCACCATGAACTGCTTTCAAAGCAGCCTCTTTTTGACCCATCGCTTCATACATAAAACCCAACTGGCTCTGGCGCAAAAGTGGGATCGTTATTTTTTGCACAGCGTCAAGTTCTGGCTTTTTTTCTGCAATTGATACCCAGGCTCTTATTAAGGGGTTCAAAAGGGCATGAACACCTTCATCGCCTAAAGAAACCATATAGTGTTCAGCTTTTTCAAAATGTTTATTTTTAAGGGCATGAACCATCAAAATAAGCTTTTGCATGGAAGACTGCTTATTTTCAGGAATAATACGACTAAGCGACAGCGCCTTATCAAAGCGCCCTGCAAGCAAATAGACGCGCACGGCAAAATAGACCAATTCCGTATCTGTCGGGGCATTACCCAAGCTTTGCTCAATAAAATCAATCGCTGCCTTATAATTCCCCCGACGAAAGGCCTCATCCGCCGCTAAGTAACTTCCCGAAGCCGTTATAGCCGTTTCTTTCCCCAGCGAAGGCAATACGCGAAAAGACTGATCTGCTGCCATTCCTTTTGAGGATACAAGTAACATAGACAGAAAAAATAAACAAAACCGCGATTGCATGTTACAAGGGCTCTCCTTGCAATAGGCGTGGGTTCGAGCCGCTTAATCCCATTGCCCCACGCATCAACTTTCGCCGTACAATCGGCAAACCATGAGATGCCGCTAAAGCTGCTGTGCCCAGCACCTTGCGAACAACTTTTGATCTTGATGCATAGACACGATCAATCATATCCGTTGCTGCTAAGTAAAAAAGACTGTCTACATAACGCTTACGTTCATAACGCCTTAATAAAGTCTGACTGCCGATATCCAGCCCCAAACGTCCATGGTCAACAACGAGCTCAGCAAGTGCTGCCACATCCCTAAATCCAACGTTCATTCCTTGCCCTGCCAGCGGGTGAATTGCATGGGCGGCATCACCAACCAAGGCAATGCGTCCTTGAAAATAACGCTTCGTGTAACGGGTTGATAAAGGATAAGACCAACGCTTACTGGAAAGCGTCAAATTCCCAAGATAGGGAAAACGGTGCGTCATTTCTGCGCTGAAATCTTCCTCGCTCATGTCAATATACTGTCCTGCTAACGCTTCTTTTTCTGTCCAAACAATCGATGAGCTGTGACCACCTTTCAACGGCAACACAGCAAAAGGACCCGAGCTCATAAAATGCTCATGGGCAACATTTCCGTGATGTTCAGGATGTGTAACAGAACAAACAATTGCCGTCTGTTTATAGGACCAACCAAAACTTCCAATGCCGGCCAATTCTCGCATTGTTGAATTCTTACCGTCCGCTGCGATAATCAACTTTGCTTCAATCTGCTGCCCATCACTAAGTTCCAGCTTCGTATGGTCTGCATATTCCTTATAGGACACAGCTTCACAAGAATTTAGGCGTTTTCCTGTAAATTTTTCTGCTAAGACCTTCGCAAAACCTGCGCGCACATAAGCGCTTTCAACCAGATATCCTAAAGGATTATCGCCTACTTCTTTATGGTCAAAGTGCAGATAAAAAGGCGCCTTACCATTGGTAACACGAATATCTTGAATCGGTTCTGCATAGGGTGCAAGCTCCCCCCACAAACCCAGCGTATCAAGTAACAGTTTAGAGCTATAGGAGATCGCAAAACCACGCCCATCTGCCTCAGGAGCTTTTAAGGTCTCGGTCGGCTGTCGGTCAATCAGTGTCACATCAAGACCTGCTTGATCCAGGCCAAAAGCAATGGCACTCCCAACAGGTCCACCCCCCACAATAATCACGTCTGTTTTTTGTTCCATGAATCGCTCGTATGCTTATCTACTCGAAAGAGCCTCATAAAAATGCTTTATGAGGTGACTTCAGCATACGCCATTAGGGCTTTATCCGCAAAGCTTATGGAGCTTAAATAACACCTTTATTTAAGGCCTTATATTCCTTGCTAGAAAAGGTTGGGTTTGTAGGAATGCTTGATTGCGCTCACAAGCCCCTTCAACGACGAATTGTTTAAATCTTTTCTCAATTTCAATCAAAGCCTTTTGCTGATTTTGTAATTTCAAAACTCTTGGCTCAACCAATTGCTTAAGATCTTCTAATTCTTGAAGGGATGCCTGAAAATTCTCAACCAAGCATTCATCTACTCTAGGTTTTATAAGCTGTTGCTGTTGCGTATAAAGCTGCAACGTCAAAACCTGGCTCATCTTATCTTCTAATGCCCTTGTATACGCCGCCATCACGTCTGAAAGACGTCTATTCGCTTCTTTAAAGCGCGCGCCCATTGTCCTGTAGTAATGAGCAAAAGGTTTTGCTGCTGCAACGTTAGGCTTGCCTATACTTAAGAACGCATCATACCTAACATCTGTATTATCGTCGTATACGATAATAACTTCTTGCTGAAAAAAATCATTTTCTGATCCAAGAGAATGCCTAAGCACATCTGAGGGCACAAGACACGATATCATAAAACTAGTTCCCGCTGCTTCCGCTCCTTCCAGCACATTCTCTAACTCAGATATAAGCTGAGAAATATCTTGATACCAAGTAGATAAAGTGGGAATTGCCAATTTATTTTCTTCTCCTTGGATAAGCGGAGCATTTTCCTCTTTTTGCACCTCAAGTTCGGCTAATAAGCCTTCAATATTTCGCTTTATAAGGGTTTTCATCTGTTGCTGGCTCACAGGATGTGCATTCTGTGCAAAAAGACGCAACTTTAAAATACTTTGTAAACTTTTAATGGCTTCTGGATGACCTTGAGAGGCTGCGTCCAGCCATAAATCGATTGCTTTCCCGACATTTCTCTCAACACCCCAACCTTCGTAATACAGCTTCCCCAAATTAAACTTTGCAGCAGGAAGCCCGTAATCTGCGGCACGCCTGAAATAATCCGCAGCAGCTGTGTAGCTTTGCTCAACGCAGCAGCTTCTCATATGCAAATCCCCTAAATTATTCAAAGCTGCTGCATTTTCTTGGGCTGCCGATTCTTTATACCAATATAAAGCTGTTTGATAATTCTTCTTAACGCCTTCCCCCCTTAAGTACAAACCCGCAAGGTAGTTTTGAGCATTTGCATGCTTTTGCTCCGCAGCTAGACCTAACCAATACGCTGCAGATTCACTATTCTGATGAACGCCTTCCCCCCTTAAATAAAGAACCCCAAGCCAATACTGCGCATTCGCATACCCTTGTTGTGCAGATTCTTCAAACCAAAAAGCAGCATCCTGTGCGTTTTGCTCAACACCTTGCCCTTTAAATAATAAAATTCCAAGCCAGTACTGCGCAAGGTCATGCCCTTGGTTTGCAGCACTCTTCAACCAGAAAATCGCAAGTTTATCATTCTGACCAACACCTTGCCCGTTTAAATAAGCAAGTCCCGTATTCGTTTGCGCAAGCGCGTTACCTTGTTCTGCCGCTGATTGATAATAACTAAAAGCAGTGAGCTCATTTCGATCAACCCCCTGGCCCCTTAGATATAAATTCCCAAGGTGATTCTGGGCACCTGAATGCCCTAGATTTGCTGCTTTTCCAAACCAAAAAGCCGCTTCTTCATCATTTTGCTCAACACCTTGGCCTCTGAAATATAAGCCGCCCAACTGATTACAAGCCCCAGCATGCTGCTGATCTGCTGCCTTTCTAAACCAAGCGGCAGCCGTCTCATAACTTTGCTCAACACCACGCCCATAATAATAAGCTAATCCGAGATTGTTTTGAGCAAGCGCATTCTGATCTTCCGCCCGTTGCTGCAAATTAAGAATAAGATCTGGGCACTTTTCAGCAATAACTTCGGTTGAACATATGGTTAAAACAAAATAGGCGTAAACATCATCCGTAACGGCTGCTTCAAAAACATTCCATTGTTCAATTTGAATATCCTTTCTTTTATAAGATCGAGGCAATCTTCTGTGATATCTCCTTATAACAATTTCCTGCTGTGCATTTTGATCTCCTGCATTCGCGCGCCCTAATAACTCATTGTAAGTATCTGGATTAAGAACAGAGGCATTGCCTCTTGCACTACCATCATTAGAGTGATCAATCTGAGCTTCATTAAAAGAAGCAAGCAAAGACTCTGATTCTTCATTTTTCTCTATCGTTGCCTGAATATTTGAAACGTTAATCAAAACAAACAAACAAAAGAAAAAATAATGACAGACTTTAAGCACCTTAACATTCAACATAAGAACAAACCTTTGCTTAAGTTATTGCTTTTCAAAATAAATCTTTGCACATTTATCAATATACTAAAAGAAATTTTACTTTACAAAAGAACAAGACCGTGTCTTTATCACGCAGAAAAACGACTAAAATCACATAAAAAATAAGACGATTAATAACTTTAAAATAATTACATAAAATTTTATTTATAGAAATTCAAAATGATGAGTTCTCGGCAAAGCACAGCTTCGATCCTCAGTGCATAGCCCATCGTTTTATTGCTTCCGTTTCTCCAGAACGTTACGATCTAACTTATTAGAGCTTAAAACTGAAATGGACTTTTAAAATTACCATTTGATAAACTCTAACTTAGAGAAAAAAATGCCCGCATATGATATTGATTAATTTTTTCTTCATCCGCATCTACAC
>CAYGJW010000104.1:0-5866 GCA_964350415.1 uncultured Alphaproteobacteria bacterium | reverse complement strand
GTTCATCTTCTTCATCGATAACCTGGCGTGTTAGATGTATTGCAACCAAGACAGGGGCATCATCGTCCTTTTTATATAAAGCATAAACACCTGGTTCCTCTAATGGCTTTAAGCAGTAGACAGATTCATCTGAAAGCTCGTTAAGAATCTGAGCTTTTATACTAACAGCCGAGCTTTCAGTATCGATTTTCAGAACAGCCCCATCAGCAACAAAACCTTCAGATTCCTCTTCACAGAGCTGCTGTATGACATCATTTCCTTCGATGACAGGCCAGGTGTAGGCATAAGCAGTTACGCTTACAATACTACAGAAAAACAGGGTCAGTAAAAATTTAGACTTCATGGATCTATCCTTATTTGTGGTCAACATTCCACACCTGGATAGCATAGCCCTGTGCTTTTAACGAGCTCTTTTTTTTATGAAATAATCGCCTGGTAAGGGGCGCATTTTTCGGCAAAACTACCATCTTTAATGGCAGAACGAATATCGGCAACCACTTGATTCATATAGTAAATATTATGGATTGAGATCAATTGGAATGCCAAAAGTTCTTTCGCCTTCAAAAGATGATGCAAGTAACCCCGGCTGTATTTTTGACATGTCGTACAACTGCATTTTTCGTCAATCGGGTTGTTGTCTTCTTTATGGCGTGCATTCTTTAAGTTCAGATGCTCACGGCCTCGTGCCTCAGCTTCCGGGTGCAATGCACACCCGTGCCTAGCGATCCGCGTTGGATGCACGCAATCAAACGTATCAATCCCTTCAGCGACGCCGCGCCAAATATCCCCGATGCCGCCAATCCCCAGCAAATGTACAGGTCTCTCATCTTTTAAACGCGATCGAGCTAGTTTTACAACTGCAGCCATTTGCGCCTTGTCAGCACCCAGGGAACCACCAATGGCATGGCCAAAAAACGGTTGGTCGTTCACATAATCAGCAGCTTCTTTACGGAGGTCCTCGTAAACACCGCCCTGAATAATCCCGTATAGCGCCTGCTTGCCATTATTGCCGCGATCAAACTCATCCAGGCTGCGTTTTGCCCAACGATGGCTTAGGTTCATTGACCGCGCAGTATAATCTTTGTCCACATTAAAAGGCGTGCATTCATCCAGGACCAAAATAATATCTGGGCCTAGTTTGCGCTGTACATCAATCGACTTTTCAGGTGTTAATGTATGCTTTGAGCCATCAAGGTACGAGCGAAACGTCGCCCCTTCCTCAGATATTTTAAGCATAGTCTTTGGTCGTTGCTGATCCGATGTCCGCTTAATTTCCGATGCGACACTCCCGTGACCCAAACTGAAAATTTGAAAGCCGCCTGAATCCGTTAGCATCGGGCCATCCCAGCCCATCATCTTGTGCAAACCGCCTAAGCGCTCCACTGTTTCAGCGCCAGGTTGCAGCATCAAGTGATAGGTGTTTGCCAAGATAATTTGCGTATTCGCCTGTTTGACCTGACATGTGGTCACCCCTTTAATTGAGGCTTTGGTTGCGCAGAAAATAAAATTCGGCGTTTCAACATCACCATGCGGGGTCTGCAATAAACCGATACGCGCTTTGGTCTTTGTATCTTGTTGCTCAATTTTAAAATTAAAATGCGGGTAACGACTCATATGACTTCCTTTGGCTCTTTACGAGCAAACTTAACAGCTAAATAAATAAACGGCGTATCCAAAATTGCGATAAAAATACGCAACAACCACGTCCCTAAAATGTAGGTATAAACCAACGTTTCCCACTCCATTGCCACTGGGGCGAGGACAACCCAAGCTAAAACGCTGAACACTGCATTATCGATCAGGGCAGCAACGACCGTCGACAATGTATTGCGAAGCCACAGGTGCCTTCCGGATGTTTTTTTACGCAAAGCATCAAACAACCAAATATCAAACATCTGACTTACCAAGTATGCGGCCATTCCCGCAACAAACAACCTGGGAATGGGCATCATCAAAGCTTCGAGCGCTTGCTGAATAGGCCCCATCTCTGCTGACCCCAAATCGCTGGAAATACCAATCGTCAGCTGCATCAGAACTGTGAAGCACAAGAAACAGAAAAAGCTAACCAACACACCAGAACGTGCAACTGCCTTGCCATAACATTCTGTTAAAATATCCGTGCATAAATAAATAGAGGCAAACACAGCGGTCCCAAGGGCAACGGGATGGTCAAAAAAACCAAACTTAACGGTTTTTAACACTTGGATATTGGCGACAACAACGGCAACACCCATAAAAGCAATCAACCCCTTAGAGCCAAAAAACTTACTTGCAGCAAGAACGGATAAAAGACAAAATAACAGCAACCCCAACCATACAAAGTCAGGTTTCATTTGCCCTAAAGTCTGAATAAACAAATCAGTCATAAAATATAATCAAATCGCAAAACACCCTCATATGTCGAATATGAAGGTGTTTAAATATTAACGAATTTCGTTAATGCAGAAAAATTCGGGACCTGTTGTGCAATCTTAAAAAGATCCTAACAATACAAAGTCAACCGAAAGAATCAAACAATGTATCTCATTTACTCTGCAGCTGTTTTAGCAGGAACATTCACAACGCGTTTTTTCAAACGGCGAATTTCTGCAGAAAGCTTTGCAGTTGGTGTTGCTGTAAGATATGCATCCAAACCACCAAACTTTGTAATGGTGCGAAGACCACGTGCACTCATACGCAAACGTACAGACGTACCAAGAGCTTCACTTACCAACGATACAACTTGCATATTAGGCAAAAAACGACGGCGCGTTCTGTTGTTCGCATGACTTACATTATTACCAGTCTGTACACCACGACCTGTGATCGAACATTTTCTAGACATTAAGATAACTACCCTTCAAAGCCCTGTAAGGCCTTCCATATCAGACATAAACAAAAATTGAACGGAACAATTAGCGCGTTTTTGCAAAAAAAGCAAGCTTAAAAGCACGAGAAGAACAAACAAAAATGATTTCCCAAAAACAAGATTGTGTTATTTTTGCAAATAACACAATCTAAATACGGGAGAGAACTAGGCATTACATTACCTATCTTCTGAAAGTTACCGGTAGCACCAAGTCTTTCCGACGCCTTCAACCAGGCAATAAGGATGCCATTACTGCAATATAGCACCTCAGCTCTAATAAAAAAGGAGACCCTCGAGGGTCTCCTTTTTTAAAGTCTAAAAACCGTATTGGTCTTAGATAAAGCGATTACGCTTATACCTACTCGGCATCATCCGCAGAATCTTCTGATTCATCATCTGAATTAACAACAGATTCAATTTCTTCTTCAGCTGACTCAGCAGCTTCGACAACTGCATCTGCTGCAGATTCAACCGCTTCTTCAGCCGATTCAAGAACAGGTTTCGCTGCTTCTTCCACTGACTTTTCAGCTTCAGTAACAGAGTTAATTGCAGATTCTGCGGCTTTTTCAACTGATTCAAGAACAGGTTTTGCTGCTTCTTCAGCAGATTTTTCAGCTTCCATTGCCTCATCGGCAACAGACTTAACAGCGCTTTCAATTGATTCCTCAGCTGACTGAGCTGCATCTTCCACAGACTCAAGCGTTGTTTTCTCCGCTTCTGCCCCAGGCGTCTCCTTTTTATCTTCACCACAAGCAGTCAACAGCAACGACGCCACAAGACCTGCAAACAATACATTGAACTTATTCATATCCATTACTCCATTAAGATTATACTACTATGTTAACTTAAAAAGAACATAAAGTCCATTTAAGTCCTTACCAGGGGTTTATATTTAACCCGTTCTGGTTTTAGCTCATCAACACCCAACCTGCGTTTTCGATCTTCTTCATAGGCCTGATAGTTTCCAACAAACCATTCCACATGACTGTCACCTTCGAATGCCAAGATGTGCGTTGCAATCCGATCAAGGAACCAGCGATCGTGACTAATCACAATTGCACAACCTGCATAGTCTAGCAAGGCCTCTTCAAGCCCCCGAAGCGTTTCAACGTCCAAATCATTGGTCGGCTCATCGAGCAGGATTAGATTTGCACCTGATTTTAAGATACGCGCTAAGTGTACGCGGTTACGCTCACCACCGGAAAGCACACCAACCTTCTTCTGCTGGTCGCCACCGCGGAAATTAAACGCACTGCAATAAGCTCGGCTCGCCATTGTACGCTTACCCAACGTCACTTCGTCTAGACCGTCAGAAATAGCCTCCCAAACATTCTTATCGCCATCCAGCGCATCCCTCGACTGATCCACATAGGCAAGCTTCACCGTCTCACCAACCGTAAAATCACCGGTGTGCGGTGTCTCAGATCCTGTGATCATTCTAAACAGTGTTGTTTTACCAAGACCGTTGGCGCCAATCACCCCAATGATACCACCGGGCGGTAAATCAAAGCTTAGATCTTCAATAAGCAACCTATCGCCATAGCCTTTTGAAATATTATCCGCTTTCAGCACAACATTCCCCAAGCGCGGTCCAGCTGGAATAATGATTTGCGCTTGTGTAACTTTCTCACGCCCTTCTTCAGCCAGCATGCTTTCATAAGCACCAATCCGGGCCTTACTCTTAGTTTGGCGGGCTTTTGGCGATTGACGCACCCACTCAAGCTCACGTTCAAGCTCTTTACTCCGTGAGGCATCTTGCTTACTCTCTTGCTCCATGCGTTTACGCTTTTGCTCAAGCCACGCTGTATAATTTCCTTCATATGGGAAGCCTTGACCACGATCAAGCTCCAGAATCCATCCCGTTACATTATCCAAGAAATAACGATCATGGGTAACCATAACCACTGTGCCTGCGTACTCGCGTAAGAAGCGCTCCAACCATGCGACAGATTCCGCATCCAAATGGTTGGTCGGCTCATCCAGCAATAACATATCAGGTTTTGAGAGCAATAAACGGCATAATGCCACCCGGCGGCGCTCACCACCAGAAAGCTTCGTTACTTCAGAATCAGCTGGAGGACACCTAAGAGCATCCATTGCAATGTCGATGGTCCGCTGTAGGTCCCAACCATTACACGCATCGATTTTTTCTTGAAGTTCGCCTTGTTCTGCAAGCAAGTCATTCATTTCGTCATCAGACATAGGCTCTGCAAACTTTGCGCTCACTTCTTCAAAACGGTCCAGGATATCTTTCGTTTCAGAAACCCCTTCCATAACATTCTCTAGAACATTCTTTTTAGGATTAAGGTGTGGCTCCTGCTCAAGGAAGCCAACTTTAATACCATCTGCAGCCCATGCTTCACCTTGGAACTCCGTGTCTTGACCAGCCATAATACGAAGCAGTGTTGACTTACCCGCACCGTTTGCACCCAACACACCAATCTTAGCACCAGGATAAAATGACAGCCACACATCCTTGAACAGTTCTTTTCCGCCAGGAAGTTTTTTTGTCACGCCTTTCATAACATAAGCGTATTGATAGCTTGCCATTTAACAGATCCTTTTATGTAATTTATTTCCCAGATATTAATGCGTGCTTATACGACAAAAAACAAGGGCGTAGAAGCGCCAATCGAACATCTTTTAGTATTTTGGTGGGCCCGGCAGGATTCGAACCTGCGACATCACCGTTATGAGCGGCGGGTTCTAACCACTGAACTACGGGCCCACCTACTTTATGCCTGTAAACAAGCTAAAAATCAACCCTGGAATTATAAAAAGGGACCCGAAGGCCCTTTTTATTTTAGCAAGGGGGTTTCATTTAACTTTTAAAATAAGGGTGCTTCTTAAGGTATTGATAATTGTGATAACCAAGAGCGTTCATGACCCAGCTTTCCAGGCGTTCTTTCAGACTACCTAGCCCCTGAATCTCTTCTTGGATTTCTTCTATTTCACTATTAATTTTTGGGTCTAGACTAGCATAAACATCTAAAAAGGGTTTTAATGCTAGTATGAACA
>CAYGJW010000103.1:0-5960 GCA_964350415.1 uncultured Alphaproteobacteria bacterium | reverse complement strand
CGACGATGTCTCGCATATTCCGCTACATAACCAGGTTGTTATTTGGGGTAAGAAAAAGAACATCCAGGTTCCCCTTAGACCAGATGATTTCTTTCCACTCCGTGATGTTTTTGTTAATTAGTCTCAATTAACATCTACCTAATAAAAAACCGGGATTATCCCGGTTTTTTATTGTCAAATTAAAGCTTCTATTCAATAGACTCTAAATTTTCTTGGGCATCACGATGACCAAGCTCTATTGCTTTTTTAAAATAGGCAATTGCCTTCTGCTCATCACACTCAACCCCCTCACCAAGTGCATACGAAACCCCAAGATTATTAAAAGCATCTGCATTGCTCTGGATTGCCGCAACTTTAAACAATTCAACTGCTTTTTTGTGATCTTGTGCAACACCCTCACCGGTGGAATAGAGCATTCCTAAATTATTTTGAGCATCCGACAATCCTTGTGCCGCTGCGTTTTCATAGCAACGAATAATTTCTTGTTGCCTCTCTTCAGCATCAAGAATAAACGTTTGTCTTAAATGATAAAGAAGCCCCAGATTAAACTGAGCAATTGGATATTTTTCATCTGCCGCTAACCGATACCAAAAAAAAGCATCTGCATCGCTTTGCTTAGTCCCATCCCCCGTTGCAAAAGCCCCCGCAATATTATTTTGTGCAATAATATTATGCTTTTGTGCAGCTTTTAAAAGCCATTTAAAGGCTTCTTTATTATTCTTCTCAAGACCTTGTCCGAGTGCATAGGCAATACCAAGATTCATTTGTGCTAGAACATCTCCAGTATTTGCTCTTCGTATTAAATTCGAGATTAAAGGCTTATAATGGATATCAAAAATTCTTTTAGGGCAAACCGTCAGCAAAAAATACACATATAAATCAATTTCTGTTGAGTCTGTAAGAATACCCCAATATTCGAACTGAAAGTCATTAGCTTTCATAGACCCGGGCAGTAGCCCCCAATAATGCCGAATAGCAAGCTCTTGCTGTGCAAAAAGATCCCCTCTATTCGCGCTTTTTACCAGCCATACATATTCTTCATGAGTAACAGGTGGTATGCCTGGGTGTTTATCTGTACATGTTGATAACAGAACGACCTTTACCTTGTTATCACCATATAAACAAAACAGCTTCCCTGAAAGCCCCTTAGCCATAGAATCTTGAATGCTGATCGTATAAAAGCATACGATTATAAAAACTCGAAACTTTAACATAAAAATAAACCTTATAAGGACTGAGGATAGAAAAAATATTCTACATAGCCTCATTATACCAAGTATCTTTAAATATACAAATATAACAACTGAAGAAAAATAGGAAAACTACTGCACATGTAATAAAGCCCGTAAACTTTCACTTATAGTTTACGGGCTTTATTACATATTACAAAAGCATTAGATCTAAAAAAAGACCACAATAATTCAGCATTAACCTACGATATCAAGATCGCTAAAGAAGAACTTGATTTCATTTGCAGCATTTTCAACAGAGTCAGAACCATGAATTGAGTTTGCTTCAATAGATTCTGCAAATTCTTTACGAATTGTACCTTCTTCTGCATTTGCTGGATTCGTCGCACCCATAATATCACGCGTACGTAGAACAGCATTTTCGCCTTCAAGCGCCTGTACAACGATCGGTCCAGAAGTCATAAAGTCACATAGCTCACCAAAGAACGAACGTTCGTGGTGTACAGCATAAAAACGTTCCGCCATTTCGCGCGTCATATGCATACGGCGTTGTGCAATGATACGAAGGTCTTGATCTTCAAGCTTAGCAAGGATCTTACCAACCAAGTTGCGACGTGTCGCATCAGGTTTTACGATTGTTAGAGTTCTTTCGATTGCCATTTTCTATACCTTTCGATGGAAGGAAATTGCTTTCCCGTAAAAAATAAAATTCGTAAGTTTTATACACCCAATCAGATTTCATTTCAAGAAATTGCGGCGATATTACCCAAGAACTTCATGATTAAGGCTCTTTAAGCTAACAACTATTAAAAACGATGCGTCCATTCTTTTGCAAAATAAGATTTTGAGATGAATTTTAGGCAAAGTGAAATCGAGAACCGCAGCGTACTTCTTGTACGTGAGGACACGAGATAAGCTTTAACGACAAAGTCACTCAATGGATTATTTATGCGGAGCTTAGACCCAGCCGCCCCGATCGGTTTGCTTATAATAAACCAACTCTGTGCCTTCAGCAGTCTGAGCTTTCCATAAATCTCGAGCCTGTTTAAGCGCGGAGTCATCTCTGCCATCAAATATATAAAAACTACGGGCGTAATTTTCAAAACCTTGTGGGTTGGCATTGTCGATCAAAAATAAAAAAGCTGAATCTTTGTGTTTGAACTGTGGATCTGCAGTTAAGCAGATGGGCGCCTCTTGTGATTCAATGGCATGGGGTAGGAACAACGTTCTTTCTTGTTGCTCCCAAAGCCCCTTACTTAGGTCTTCAAGTTTTTCTGCACGATCGCTTCGAACAACGCAAGGGTGGGTACCATCCAATGCCTTTTGCAGCAACTTGGATAGCGCCCACTCAACGGATGTTGTCAGCAGTTGATAAAATGCAAAGCTAGACTTCATCGTTCAACATTAAGCTTCATAATGATCTGCGACAAAGCGGTCAAGCAACCTTACACCGAAGGCTGTTGCGCCTTTTGGTGTTGTTGGGGTCACTGATTTCTTCCATGCAACCCCCGCAATGTCCAAATGCGCCCACGGAACATCATTTACAAAACGTTGCAAGAACTGGGCCGCCGTAATGCTCCCTGCATGACGTGCTGGCGCTTGAATATTCATAACATCAGCATAAGGTGCATCAATCATTTTATCGTAGTTTTTATGCAAAGGTAGACGCCACAGCTTCTCACCTGAATCTGTCCCTGCTTTAAACAGCTTGTCGGACAAGCTGTCATTATTAGAGAACAATCCTGCATATTCCTCACCAAGCGCAATAACAATTGCACCGGTCAGTGTTGCAAGGTTCACCATAAATTGTGGCTTAAAGCGATCTTGGCAATACCAAAGCGCATCAGCAAGAACAAGACGTCCCTCTGCGTCAGTATTAAGCACTTCAATTGTTTGGCCTGACATTGACGTTACGATATCACCAGGACGCTGAGCCGACCCTGATGGCATATTTTCAACGGCACCAACGATTCCAACCACGTTTACTTTTGCTTTACGCTTAGCCAAGGCCATCATTGTCCCGATAACAGCAGCAGAACCACCCATATCGTAACGCATTTCCTCCATACCGCCTGAAGGCTTGATTGAAATACCGCCCGTGTCAAAGGTCACACCTTTACCGACAAATGCAACAGGCTGCTCATCTTTACCAGCGCCATTCCATTGCATAATGATGAGTTTAGATTCAAAAGCACTACCTTGTCCGACGCCTAGAAGCGCATTCATACCAAGCTTCTGCATCTCTTTTTCGCCAAGAACCTCGACCTTTACGCCAACTTCTTTTAAGCCTTTTGCGCGCTCAGCCATCGTTTCAGGATAAAGAACATTCGCAGGTTCCGAAATCAAGTCACGGGCAAAGTAAACACCCTCAGCAACGGCGTCCAAGCGATCAAAATGAGATCTTGCTTTATCCGCAGCTTCAATTGCGATGGTCAGAGCGGCAAGTTCTTTAGGCTTATCAGCTGTTTTCTTCGTTTTATATTTATCAAAATCATAGCTTCCCAGCTTCAAACCATAAGCAAAGTGTGCAGCCATCATTTCAGCGGAGACTGACCCTAACTTTTCAGCAGGAAAACTAGCTTCTTTTGCGCCCATACACTTAAGACGGCTTGCTACTGTTCCGCCAGCATTCTCAACAACAAGATCCGTGATGTCTTTTTCTTTACCCATTCCAAAAGCCAATACGGCTTCACAGTCAAGGTTTCTAGGATCCATAACGACAAGCGTTTGCCCTTCTTTACCTTTAAAACTGCAAGCATTCATTGCTTTCGTTAAACCGCCATCCATTTCTTTATCAATTTTCGATGAGGCTTCCGTCAAAGCACGGTCCGAAAACACAGGAACAAGCAAAACTTTACATGTCGAAATATCGCCCGGTACAAATTTAATATCCATCGTCACACTCTTTCCATTTATGATAAAATTAAGGATAGCCTATATCAAAGGCTACTTCCATGAACCTTTGCGAATCATCTCATATTTATGATTCATGTCAATGGGCAGCTTAACTGTGCATCAAATTTTATACCCAGATTTTTCTCAAAAAATATTTTGATGATGAATGCAAAAATTTACCGACACTTCCTAACCAGAAGATTCAGGCACGGATCAAAAAGCCTTCATTTTTCACAGAAGGGATCGGTGGTGGAAATGACATCACTAAGAAAACAACATTGACAATTACAGCAACAATGATACATTAACTACATTCAAAACAAATAAAACAACAGTAATTACATATGAATTACTTTAAAAAAATATCATTTGCTTGCGCTTTATCACTTTCATCTTCTGCATTTGCTGTCACACCAAGTAACACAGGTTACAGCACACAGACAGATACATCCCAAATGAGTCGTGAAGAGATTATCAGCCAAGCCATCCCCACAGCAAGCCTTGGCATTCGATTAGGGCAATGCCCTACACCAAGGAGAGATGCCATTGTACCATCCTTTACACCCCTTTCTCACCAACAAAAGAGATTAGGCCAACGTATAGTTACTATAGTTCAACAACACCGCCCTGAGGAGCGTCCAAGTCTCATTCAAGCCCTCAAAGAATTCACAGAGGCACATCAACATCTGCAACTTACAGAGAGGCTGATAAAAACAATCCAGCACTTCCAAAATCAACAAAGAGATGCAGCGATACAACCCCGAGCAACACCTATTCCGACCCTGACACCGATACAACCCCAAGCAACTGACCAAAAACCAGTCTGCTGGCGCATTGATCCAAAAAACAATAAACACATGCTCCTTTTAAACAAAAATAATAAAATTGTTGCCACAAAGTCTGTTCGGACAAAAACGAGGACCGGCTTAAGAACAATGACACCCAGCGGCAGGGTTAAAATTTATCTTCAAAACGGTAAATCTGTATGTCTTCCACGCTATTCAGGAGATGACGCAGACCTTATTGCAAGTGGCTTTGCCCCCAGCGATGTATCTCCCGCTGTGTATGTATACATAAAAAGCAATGCTGAGATAGACTTGGATAATGCAATTGAACAGATTAGACCCAACATGGAAGAAGACCACACTGCTGCAGAAATCTTAATGGATTTGAACCAAAATTCCCAGGAACATGCGGCTGTTCTTAGGGAAAAAGACATTGCTTTTCTAACTGAAGATATGGATACTTCTTCTGATGACTTGTTCGAATCAGAACCAGGCCAAGATCGTGTCATCGACCTAACATCTGATGTCGACATGAACATGGATATAGATTCAGAGCATGAGTCTGACACAGATGATGAACTCAGAATCTGTGATGAAAGCGATGATGAATAAGTCACCTCTGCTTTAGATAACGCCTCTGTTGGCAAACAATAAACAATTCATAAAACCAAAGAAAAGGCCCTCTAATTTTAGAGAGCCCTTTTTATAAACGCTTGCTTTAAGCCTACCCGCTTTCAGTCAATAGATTAAGAAACAGAGCATTTTACCGTTTTTTTCCTGCATGCTTTGTTTTCTTAAATTTTTGCTGTTGTTCTTGGTGCTCTTTGTCAATTTGCTCCAATACACGGAGACCAGGTACAGAGTCTTCCATTTCTGCTCTAATTCTTGCAGGTGTCTCAGCATCATGAACAACAGAATTTCTCAGATAAGCTTCATATACCCTTGCTTTATCAAACTCACCTTGAAAACCCCGAGCTTCATCAAGCAGCCCTGCTACTCTGGCAGGATCTGCATCTGCACGCCCCATATAAGCTCTATAAAAAAAATCTCTAAGAAACTCAGAAAGAAACACTCGACCATCAACAAGAAA
>CAYGJW010000102.1:0-6008 GCA_964350415.1 uncultured Alphaproteobacteria bacterium | reverse complement strand
CGCCAATTGTTCGCGGCAGAAAAGGTGAATACCGCAAAGAAATCGCCGACATCCAAAAACAAGGATTTACGCGCTTAAAAGTTGACGGAAAATTCTATGAAATTGGCGAGCTCCCTACCCTTGATAAAAACCTCAAACATACAATTGAAGTTGTTGTTGACCGTATTGTCGTCAATGAAGAGCTTGGAAACCGCCTCGCTGACAGCCTTGAAACAGCCTTAAATTTATCCGAAGATCTCGTCCACGTTGAAAATGCAGACAACGGCGAACGCACAACGTTCTCTGCCCGTTACGCTTGCCCAGAATCTGGCTTTACATTGGGTGAAATTGAGCCGCGTATCTTCTCTTTCAATAGCCCATTTGGGGCCTGCCCAAAATGTGATGGCTTGGGTACAGCCATGGATATTGACGCAGAACTTGTTGTGCCGAACAAAAAACTTTCATTAACGGATGGGGCTATTGCCCCTTGGACAAACGCCACATCCAAGCTTTACAATCAAACGCTAGCCGGTATTGCAAAGCACTTTAAAGTTGACATGAGCACCCCATGGGCAGAAATTCCTGAGGACGTTCAAAAAATTATTTTGTTTGGTACTGACCTTAAAATCAAAGTCACGTACGAGGACGAATTCAGAACTTACCAAACAAACAAAGCGTTTGAAGGTGTGATCCCCAACATGTCACGCCGCTGGCGCGAAACGGACAGCTCTTGGGTGCGTGAGGAAATTTCACGCTTCATGTCATCCCATGCTTGCACGGCTTGTGAGGGTTACCGCCTTAAAGAAGAAGCCCGGTGCGTTAAAATTACAGATCTGCATATTGCCGAGGTCGCTTCAAAATCTATTAACAAAGCAAGAGAGTGGTTTTTAGATCTTCCAAATCACCTGAGTAAAAAAGACAACGAGATCTCCCATCGCATCCTTAAGGAAATTAATGAGCGTCTTAGCTTTTTGCTGAATGTTGGCCTTGGCTACCTAAGCCTTAGTCGCTCCAGTGCAACGCTTTCAGGTGGTGAGAGTCAACGTATTCGCCTGGCATCACAAATTGGCTCAGGGCTTACAGGTGTTCTGTATGTCCTGGATGAGCCTTCCATTGGCCTGCATCAACGGGACAACGACAGGCTTTTAGACACCCTTAAACATCTTCGTGATCTGGGCAACACGGTCATCGTCGTTGAGCATGATGAGGACGCCATTCGCACAGCCGACCACCTTATTGATATGGGTCCAAAGGCCGGTGTCCACGGCGGTGAAATCATCGCACAAGGCACCCCGGCAGAGGTGATGAAGCATCCAGACAGCATCACAGGACAGTACCTTTCTGGTGCCAGATGTGTGCCGATTCCAAAGAAAAGACGCGAAGCCTATATGGGCAGATACCTGACCATTAACAATGCGTATTCCAACAATCTTAAGAATATCACGGTTGATATCCCGCTTGGTATTCTGACTTGCGTTACAGGTGTTTCTGGTAGCGGTAAATCAACGCTGGTTTTAGAAACACTCTTCAAAGTTTTGGCCAAAAGCCTGAATAAAGCGAAAACTTTCCCAGGCCTGCATGACAGCATTAAAGGTGTTCAGCATCTAGATAAAGTGATTGATATTGATCAGTCACCAATTGGCCGTACACCGCGCTCAAATCCGGCAACATACACGGGTGCTTTCACCCCTATTCGCGACTGGTTTGCAGCGCTTCCCGAGGCTAAATCACGCGGATACACGTCCGGTCGTTTCTCCTTTAACGTAAAGGGCGGACGTTGTGAGACCTGTCAGGGTGATGGTGTTATTAAGATTGAAATGCACTTCTTACCGGACGTTTATGTTCAGTGCGATGAGTGTAAAGGCAAGCGCTACAACCGCGAAACGCTTGAGATTCGCTATAATAATAAGTCTATTGCTGATGTTCTTGATATGACGGTTGAAGAAGCCTCCGTCTTCTTTGATAAAATCCCGATCATTCGTGATAAACTTGTAACGCTTGAAAAAGTTGGCCTTGGCTACATTAAGGTTGGACAGCAGGCGACAACCCTATCAGGTGGTGAGGCGCAGCGGATTAAGCTTGCGAAAGAGCTTTCTCGCAAAGCCACTGGACGTACGCTTTATATTCTTGATGAGCCCACAACAGGTCTGCATGTTTATGATGTCGAAAAGCTGCTCGGTGTCCTGCAAACTCTGGTGGAGCAAGGCAATACAATCGTTGTGATTGAGCATAACTTAGAGGTTATTAAGACAGCGGATTGGCTTATTGATTTGGGGCCTGAGGGCGGCAGCCAAGGTGGTTACATTATCGGTGAAGGAACCCCTGAGGATGTCAGTAAAATCAAAGAAAGCTATACTGCACGCTACCTAAAGCCGTACCTTGATGGTACAAACATAACGTCTTAACAGGTCGTAATATCGATAAAAAAGGGCGCCTGGATTTTACTCCAAGCGCCTTTTTATTGACCTTTTACCTACAGTGAATATTAACCCATATAATTTAACATTTCTGCTGCAAGTTCCGCGTCCTTAATCTTGATCATGTTCTCAAGCCTTACACGACTATCCGTGCCTTGTGTAAGATTTGCAGACCCTGTAATTACAGTTTCACCATCAATAACAACCAACTTATCATGAACACACCAAGCACGCCTATCATTAGAGAGAGGACAAGACACTTCCTTGAATTTAATTTTCGTAGCATGAGATGGGGCTGGTTTATTCTTTCGCATCTTCCTCTTTTGACTTTGACTCATTCTTCCTTTTCTATTCACAATTTGGACAGGGTTAAGACTGCTTTCTAAGTCCTTAATAGATCTCTCAATACTTTCCGCACCTTCTCCTGTCCTAATTACGACATCAAGTTTATCATTTTTCATAAGTGCATCGTAAAGGGCCTTCAAAATTTTCGGAGAAGTAAGATTAAATACCTGAATATCTATACTTGTACGTGCCTCAGCAATCGCCTTACAAATAAAATCACTAATGTTATCATTTATAGAAAAACAGATGTCCATACCATTACCAAGAATGGATTGTTTAGTAGAATCATCGTCGCTACTAATCTTATCTAAGCTCTCAAATAAAATATCACCATTAATGTCACTCTTTTCAATAGAAACCTGATTACCAGTTAAAGAAGCATTCATACAGTTAACCGAATGACGACAGGCATTTCCATAGTTTAGATAGTAGTCAGCCACATCTTTATCATCAATAATAACGCCCGATTCTGTGTTAAAATGCAATCCTGCATATGTATAGTTACACGATCCAATCAACGTTAGATGGCCATCCACAACCATGAATTTATCATGAATAGGTTGAATCATTTGAGGAAAAAACACTGAAACTCCATTTTCAACAAGTAATTTAACTGCATCATTAAAGCTTTTGGCAGACTTACAGCCATCACACTTCATTTGCTTTATACATGTATTACAGTCATATTCATCAACGTTAGTTAGAACAGTAATATTAAGTTTTTTGTTAGCCCTTGTAAGAGCCACAAGTTTTTTTGCAAAAACGGGTCTTAACTGGTCAACCTGCACAAAAATAGATTCCTCAGCCTTATCTAGAAAACTAAAAACCTTTTTTTCTACTGAACCGATTCCTGTGTAGTTAAAAAATTCAAAGCGAGGAGTAGAGACAGGCAATTTAACTGCCTTTGACTGATCAGGCTTAACCATATCCAACCATGATCTCTTAATAATTTTATCAGCACTAGCCGTCTCGACGACTGCTTTTTCTTCTGCTTTTTCTAAAGGAGCATCCGATATTATTATTTTTTTTCTATTTGCTCTCTTTTTACTTCTATCCAGGATAGGAAGTTGCGGAGAATCATTGCATTCCTGAGCATAATCCATAGAATAACTCGAAGCATCCCCGCCATACGAATCATAAGTCGCATGAGCACCACCTTGAAGAAACAGTGCTAATAATGATGCAATAAACATTTTTTTTAACTGAAACATAAAAACCACCTATATATTTTAATATTGTTAGAACCAACTAAATTACATACGCACAATAGTCAGTAAGGCTACTGTATAATAAGGCAGTATGCATGTCAATAGTTTTAAGTAATAATTAAATTAATACAATGGATATCATCTATATGCTTACTACGAACGACTAATTAAAAGCTTAAAAAATACTACGATCAACCTCATCGATCCAAAATTATTACTTAAAAAATTCTATTGTTGATAAAAAGATACGAAAGCTTATAAAACCGCAGACTTAAAAATTAGAATCTCAACAAAACCAAAAAAGTAACACCGACCGCTACCTAAAGCCGTACCTTGATGGCACAAATATTACGTCTTAAAAGGTCGCAATATCGATAAATAAAAGGCGCCTGGATCACCCCAAGCGCCTGTTTATTGGTCTTTTACCTACAATGAATATTACTTGTTACTCATATAACCCAACATTTTTTCCGCAAGTCTTACATCTTTAATCTTAATCATATTTTCTAATTTCTCCCGATTGTCTGTGCCTACTGTAAAATTTGCAGAACCCAGTAAAACAGTTTCCCCATCAACAACCATCAATTTATCATGGACACACCAAGCACGCCCATCCTCTGACAAAGGATCAGTAACCGCTTCAAAGTTTATTCTTTCAACGCACGACAGAGGCTGTTCTTTCTTTTGTCGCCAATTTAAGCTTGATTCATATGACTCCAAAGAACTAGGCCTATCTTTACGCTCTAAGTCTCGAATATAACTTTTAATTATATTAAAAGAACACCCTGATCTAATTGTTATTTGCAGCTCTTCATTTTTTAATAATGCGTTATAAATAGCCTCTACAATCATACCTGAAGTAAAGTTGAATACCTGAATATTTATGCTCGACTTAGCCTGCGCAATTTCCTTGCAAATAAAGTCACTAATGTTATCATTTACAGAAAGACAGATATCCATACCATTTTCCCTAATATCATCGCTAACAGAACTTATCCTTTCTAAATTTCTTGAACCATTCTCCTCATTAACAATGCAGTCTCTCATATTAAGTATAAGGCTTTGATCGTTACTACATTCCTGAACAGAGGTAGCATACTTGCCTCCCTCTAGAGAGCGACAATATGATAAATAATTTAAGTAATGAATAGCAACAGATTGATCATTAACAATGACACCAGATTCATTGTTAAAATTCAGACCTGCATATGTATAATTACACGAACCTATTAAAGTTAAACGACTATCAACAACAATAAATTTATCATGAATACACTCATCATATCGAATAAATGACACATGAATACCATTATCAACAAGAATTTTTACTGCTTTTTTAAAACTATTACTCGTCTGACATACTTCACACTTTTTATTCACCATTTTATTTCTACACATGCTCGAACAAGGCTTGTAAATATTAGTGAAAACAGAAATAGAAATACATTCATTCTGAGCTTTGATACTCGCAAGTTTTTCTGCAAAAATGGGCCTTAACTGATCAACTTGCACACGAATGGATGATGCAGCCCCATCTAAAAACTCAAAAACCTTCTTTTGGATGGGATTAAACCCTGTGTAATAGAAAGCTTCAGACTTAGATTTAGGTGCAAGCTCTGCTACTACTTTCTTTGACTTCCCTGCTGCCGCAGCACTTGCCCACGATGGTTTACCGGAAGGTGTATGAGCTTCCAACTTTTTTTGCTCTACTTTTGCTTGTAATAGCGGAAAATCTCTTTCCTTTTTTTTCAAAGCTTTTCTTTTTCTTATGGCAGCTATGGCAGCCGCATTCGCAGCCCTTATCTCGGCAATTTTTTTCTGAGCCTCTATCTTAGCAGCCGCATTCGCAGCTCTTATCTCGGCAATTTTTTTCTGAGCCTCTATCTTAGCGGCCTTTCTCGCAGCCCGTGCAGCAGCATTTTGAGCTTCTGAATTGTGCTGATATTGCGGCTCTATTGGACAACAAACAGCACCATCCTCACCTTGTACAGGATATTGCTGACCTTGGTAATAACCACCCTGCTGATACTGCTCAGGATAATAACCACCCTGCTGATAC
>CAYGJW010000101.1:0-6047 GCA_964350415.1 uncultured Alphaproteobacteria bacterium | reverse complement strand
TATGAGAGCATTTGTTAGATAAATAGTCACACATAAGACAAATCAAACTTAAACCAAAGGCCTCTCCAGAAATGGAGGGGCTTTTTTTGCTTCCTAATGCGTAACGCACGGAAATAATACGATATCCAAAAGCCCTAGTATTCTGGATCTAAGGAGTAGATTGATGACACGAGGAATAAAAAGCGACGTGTACACCCTGTTACACGAGACGAATTATGACAAAGTGTCGGCGTTAAACGAATCGTACAAACCGCCTTGCAAAAGAATAGAGGCCTGAATAGATTGATGGCTACACAAGGTGCATTATGCACAAGGAATAAGAAACGACGTGTACGCTAGGCAACTTATAAAAAACCAAAAACCGATTATATTAGGCGAGTACAAGGCAGTCTTATTTTGAGGGGTTAAGCGGACTTAACGTACGTGCTTCCGCGAGAAATACGACTAACACAGTAATCGTCCATAGAATCGCTTTTTACGAGGGTGGGAGGATACGGATTCCAATTTGTGTAGGCCTCGCCCCTCGCACAACATACCACGGGATATACAAAATAGTTTCTTCTTCAAGTTGAGAAAACCGCCATTTAAGGTCCTCAGGCCAATTGGGGCCATCAAAATCCTTATCCATAATGAAGATGGCGCCTTTTTTCCTGAGATCTCTCTCATTTATCCAGGGGCTGGCAGCCTGGTTCCATTCAAAATAAGACACAGGTTTGTCCGTCGCATACAGGGAAACCGGTGCTGAAACGCGCCTTGGTCCTGCCACATAAGTTAAAGGAATATTCTCACCAAAACGTTGCTTCCAAAGATTTTCGACTAAGCGCGCCATGATATCACCAGGGAAATGCACATTGGCAAATTTATGGGTTCGCTGTGGCCTGATCTCCCGCACATAAAAATAGACAGCTCCATTTAGCAGCAAGACTATACAGGCAGACACTTTAAACAGCGCCATTGATTTACTGGTAAATTGCGGCCTTAAATAGCCCAGCAGCCAAACACCTATAAGCGAGAAAAACGGTACTGCCCACATGGTATACAGCCACATCCCCGTCACAAGGGACAGTAACGCCGACAGGACAAAGGGTCCTAGGAACAAAATGCTGAGGAAACTGCGATTAATGGCAGTAGCTTTTTGCCGGCGAATAAAGGGCCACAGAAGTAGTAATATCGGCAGAATCGTCACGGTTTGGGCCAGCATAAACTTTGCTGGGTGCCTCAGGTGATTCAGCCAGTGATTGTCCCCTGCCCCAACCCGGGCGGAGGCATACTTAATCGGCAGGAAGTCATTGCTAACCAGCCAATACACATGGGGAAAGACCACCAACAAAAACACAACACCCGCCAGGTAAATGCCCTTTTGGCTGAAGCTTTTACGGGCTTTTTTATCCCACAACAGGTAAGCCGCCATCGACAGCATTAAGAAGGCAGTGATGTATTTGGTAAGGAACGACAGCCCTAGAAATACGCCCAGTCCAATCCAGTATCCTAGTTTTTGCTGCTTCATGGCACGGTAGAAAAAGAAATAACTCCCCGCCCATAAGGGAAATAATAAGGCGTCGGGATTAAACTTTGCTGCTGTGTGTGTGTACACATAAATGGCGGCCAGGCTAATGGATCCGGCTAGTCCTGCGGCTTGAGACTGGAATAGCTCTGTGCCCAGGCGCCTTATAAACCAAAAGCATGCGATGACGCCAATTTGACTTAGGGCATAGATCGACCACAAGGTCTCGTCACCAATGGTATAAGCCAGGTAGGTAAGCCATGGCGCTAGCGGCGGGTGCTTATCATAACCCAGCTGGAAATGTCGCCCCCATTCGATGCCCTCAATCACATCCATCGGGCCGCTAGGGTGCAAAAATATCGGTAGCAAAACCCAGATCACAGCTTGCAGCAGGCAAAAGCCCCAGAAAAAACGTGAGTCGTTGGCGCTTGCTGTTGGATTGTGATACAAAGGAGGCATCCTTTAACTGGTGAATTTGTTACAAAATGCCTGAAAACACTGCCGAGCACAAGACACCGATCATCCTTTGTGCCGATGACTATGCCCTATCTGCAGGGATTAGTGATGCAATTTTGCAGCTGATCAAAGCCGGGTGCCTCAGCGCCACCAGCTGCATGACTGATTCTGTGCATTGGCCAGAGCATGGGAAGGCACTACTACCCTTTAAAGGAAAAATTGATATTGGCCTGCATTTTGACCTGACTGAGCTTTGTCCGGAAGCCCGCCCTCTTAAAAAGGTTCTTGTTGATGCCCAATTAAGGTGCCTCAATCAGCAGCACATTGAGGATATTTTTCGGCGTCAACTTGATGCCTTTGAGAGCGGCATCAAAAGCCCGCCAGATTACATTGACGGTCATCAGCATGTGCATCAATTTCCGGTCATTAGAGATGCCATTACGACAGTGTGGCTGAAGCGCTTTTCTGGGTCAGCACACAAGCCATACATCCGGATTCCGAGCAATGGATTTTTCGGCAGCTTAAAGGAAATGATTATTACCCTAACGGGGTCGTATGGTCTGCGTCGCTTGCTGCAAAAAAATGCGATTCCGCACAATTTTTCTTTTGCTGGAATTTACGATTTTGGGGCTAAAAAATACACTCAAAACACCTCAAATGGCCTACAAAAAATCCTTAAACGAACCTTTAAAACCCCTAAAAAGAACACACTGATTATGTGCCATCCGGGACGGCCTGATTCCGCCTACTCAGACCCTATTTCTGATGCTCGGATGGCTGAATACACCTACCTTATGGGTGATGACTTCCATAATCTATGTATAGAGCACAATATCCAGATCTCGCGCTTCTGTCGTTGACGTGGCCCCCTTAATTCCCTAGGCTTATGTAATTGGATTAACCAAGAAAAACTTAAAATTTTGCCCCCTTCTATCAAGCTTAGAGCTCAAAACATCTCAAAGATATACCTTGCCCCAAGGCAGAAAAAACCTTGGTTTCCGCTTTCCTCACAACAGCCTGTTCAGCCGCCAGAACCGGTTGGTATTTTCAATGTTAGCCTGGAGGTTTTTGAGGGAGAAACCCTTGCAATCATGGGGCATTCGGGATCCGGAAAATCGACTTTGGTTCGGATGCTAAACCGTCTAATTGACCCAACTTCTGGGCATGTCGAAATTGATGGGTCTAACATCCATCAGCTTAATCGAAACCAGCTGATCCAGCTTCGGCGTCACAAGATTTCTATGGTGTTTCAGAACCACTGCTTGCTACCGCACCGGACGGTTTTACAGAACACTGTTTTAGGTCTTGAAGTGCGCGGCATGGATAAAAAAAAGCGCGAGAAAATTGCCGTAGAAATACTTGGAACGCTTGGATTATCCGACTTTCTAAACCACTTTCCGCACCAGCTTTCGGGCGGCATGCAGCAGCGCGTTAACATTGCGCGGGCGCTCGCCCCCAACCCTGATATTCTGCTGTTGGATGAGCCCTTTTCATCCCTTGATCCACAGACAAAAATTGAGATTCAGGATCTGCTTTTAAGCGTTCAAGCCCGGACCCCGCGCACCATTATTTTCATCACCCACGCCCCCGAAGAAGCGCTGCGATTAGGGGACAGGATTGCCGTGCTTGAAGCGGGCCGCATTGTACAAATTGACACACCGGAAGCAGTCATGAAAAACCCTGTTGATCCTTATGTTGAAAGCTTTTTTCAGACCATTGATCCTGATACTTTTAAGATTACCAGCGGGGGGAAAATATGAGTAAAACAGCCTCCTTAGGAACATGGTTTGAGCGCGGCATCGAAGCGATAAGCAAGCACTATGATGAGAGTTTTACAGGCCTAACGCATGCAATCGATTCATTCACCTACTTCATTGAAGGCCTGCTGTTATGGCCACCCGCCTGGGGATTTATTGCAGTCATCACGGTGCTTGGTTTTATGCGCGTTAGCCTACAGTTTTCAGTGTTTACAGCGCTTGCGCTTAGCTATATTTCCTACATTGATTTGTGGAAACCAACGATGCAAACGCTCTCCCTTATCATGACAGCATCCTTCATCTGTTGCCTGATTGGTATCCCTTTAGGGGTTCTTGCTGCCCGTTCTAAAACGGCGAAATATATCCTTAGGCCCGTGCTTGATATTATGCAAACGATGCCGTCATTTATCTTTCTCATCCCCGCGGTTATTTTCTTCGGAATTGGCTCTACTGCAGGCATTATCGCAACAATTATCTTTGCATTACCGCCAATTATTCGCCTTACATCTCTAGGGTTAGAGTCCGTTCCAAAATCCTTAAAAGAAGCTGGGCGCGCCTTTGGTATGACCCATTTACAAGCGCTGTTTAAAATTGAAATTCCTCATGCATATCCTTCTATTTTAATGGGGATAAACCAGACAATTCTGATGAGCCTCTCCATGGTCATTATCGCCTCTATGATTGGCGCTGAAGGACTTGGAACAATTGTCCTTCAAAGCATTCAAACCCTTAACATCGCTCAAGGTTTTGATAGTGGGTTTTCGATCGTTATCATTGCCATTACCATCGACAGAATCAGCCAAGGTCGTAAAAATTCGAACAAAATTTCTACAGCTGTGAGGGGATCAGCATGACTAAAAAAACACTCCTGATTTCTGTTGCTTTTCTGCTGTTTCACCCTTATCTCAGCAAAGCTCAGCAATTTAAAAAACTCCACAACATTGACCACCGACTTAGGATCGGAATCAATCCTTCCCAGCCTTGTACGGTTATCTCGAAACTTGCCGCAAAAATCCTCGCCCGTGATTACGGCATCGAAGCAAGCCTTGTGCAATCTACAGATACCCTAATCTTTTTTAGCCTTGCCCGCGGCGGCATTGATATGAGCCTGAATGCTTGGTTGCCAAAAACCCATGAAGAAGCTTTAAAACGTTACATTCATAAAATTGACCAGGTTGGAAAAGTCTATTCAGGCGGCAAATTAGGTCTTATTGTTCCGCATTACGCAACCAACCAGTTTCAATCGATTGGCGACCTTGCAGATGAGACAAAAGGATACGAAATCAAAAACCGTATCTATACGGTTGAACCGGGCTCTGGAATCAGCGCATTAAGTGCAAAAGCAATACGATCTTACGGCCTTAGTAAAGTGAGACTAATCAATTCGAATTCTATGAGTATTATCTCACTTTTGAATACAGCTTCCATCAATACAAAACCAATTGTTATAGGATTTTGGCGACCTCATTGGATCTTCAAAAAATGGAAACTTACTTTTCTTGAAGACCCCAACAATGTCTTCTCTAGTAATGAAAGCTTAATTATCCTTGCACGTAAAGGCCTGATTAATAAGCACCCAAGGCTTGCAGAATTCTTCAAAAACTTCCATATGTCCCTTGAGGCTTTTGAAACGCTCCTAAGCCTTGCTCATGATCACGGTGCAGAAAAAGCCGTAAACACTTTTAGCGCAGAATACTTTAAGAAAAAAAATGCTCCTTCAAAACCCGAATGAAATCATTGCTCAAGTCCCTAAATACACCCGCTTCCTTGGCCTTGATGTTGGTGATAAGACCGTCGGCGTTGCGCTTTCAGACACAACACAAATGATTGCCTCACCGGTCAAAACCATTAAACGTGTTAAGTTCACCCCGGTTGCAGAAGAAATCAAAAGTATCGTTGATGAACACGCCGTAAGTCTTATTATCATTGGCCTACCCATTAACATGGACGGTACAGAAGGAACGCGCTGCCAAAGCACGCGCCAGTTTGCGCAAAACTTGGAAGGCTTTATTGATACGCCACTGTATTTTTGGGACGAAAGACTCTCTACTATTGCAGTTACGCGGGCTTTACTTGCAGCAGATATGAGCCGCGCCAAACGCAAAACAGTCGTCGACAAAATGGCTGCAAGCTATATTCTGCAAGGTTTTCTTGACTATTTTAGCACCCTGACAACCAAATAATATCCATAAAAAATGGGGACTCTGCAGCCCCCACCTTCTTTTATACACGCTGTACTACGTCTTACTTCGCAACAAATTTCTCAAGCCAGTGGATATCGTAATCACCTGCTTGGATATCTGCCTCTTCAATCAGGCGCTGGTGCAATG
>CAYGJW010000100.1:0-6124 GCA_964350415.1 uncultured Alphaproteobacteria bacterium | reverse complement strand
CTTCCAGTACTCTGGAAAATATGGAAATCTTAAATCATGCTAGTCTAGACCCAAAAAATATATGGCGCACCTCAACGCAGATCCGCAAACAGTGAGGGATATTCTTGAGCAAGAACAAGATATCCACAACAAAGTTGAGTTTGGAATTATCTATTTCGAAAACTCTGCTGCAGACCGTTTTGTGTGTGATGAGCTTGCTAGTTGGGCTGTTGACTTAAAGGATCGTTTTAATCAAAAGCGCATATGTAAATTCTATCAAGCTTATTTGGGACGGGGGGATGCTAACTTGGTTGTTTGCAGCAAGGTTATTGCTTTCATACAGAAAGACTCTAGATTGTATGAGTCTTACAAAGCCAAAATTTGTGTTGCTTATTTAAGTCGGCTAACGGCTGATGCGCGCACCATTCGAAAGCTTATTGATGAGGGGGTGTCGACGTCTTGGGAAGCGTCTTACCAGTATCAAGTTTATAAAGCGTATTTTTTTAGCAAGCATGTAGACCCAGCAGTGACCCGAGAAAAATTTGAGTGGATTGAAAACTTTGGTCAACCTGATCTTAATTTTTACCTGGCTTATTTGATGGCTGAAAATGCCTATGTTCAGCATAAGGATGAGATGTATATTCAAGCGCAAAACTGGGCCAAAGAGCCTGAAAGGATTAAAGTGCTGTGGCAGGATCCGGACCAGGTAAAGTGCTTAGAATATAAGATACGTCGTATCACAAAGCGTTGTGGAGCTGATGCTGTAAAGCTGATGAATATTGTTAAAATTAAGCAAATGGAACTAGATAGCAGTATCACAGAAGCGAGCGTACGTAAGCTTGATGGGGATCTTCAGCTGTTGAAAGAGGCTTTGGCTTATAAGAAAGCTTCCGAGTAGAGGGTGTTCAATGTTTTATAGGTTTATCGGTGTTTTGGCTTTGTGTGTTTCTTTTGCGCAAGCAACGACGGTGCAAGAAATTATTAAAGATCAGACTATTGGAAGTATTTGTAAGATCTTCCATTCATACGTCAAGGATTCAAGGGCTGATCATCAGACGATTGATGAGATGCTTTTTATTCTAAAGAATTCAAATATAAATGTTGGAAGATATTTGAGTAAAAAAGCGCATCAAGCTTATATGCGGCGCCCAGATACCAAAGAAGATTATATCGTTCAAATCCTAGAGTGCGTTGATCGGTTTGAGGATTCATACGATCATAAAAGTTTTTATATTGAATGTCTGAATGATTCTAAAATCAAGGTATCAACGGCGGGAATGATTGTTTTGCATGCTCGGGCTTTTAAACCAGAGCTCAGGCTAAAACTCTATACGGCTTACATGAAGCGCCCCGATTCAGAAACTACAGTAATAGAAGGATTGCTAGGTGCTTTAGAAGGTCTGGATGAGAATGAAAGGACTGAAATTTATCGGGGTTATCTATCCAGGTCTGATGCAAATTCTAAAATTATTACAGACATCTTAGCGCGATCAGAAACTTTTGAGAATCCATCAAACCGAATATGGATTTATCGGGGTTATATGAGACGCACAGATGCAGACTTAGCTGTTTGTAAAAACCTGCTTGAAACAACCACTGAGTTTGAAAATGGTGCAGAGCAGATGGTTTTTTATAAAGCTTATATGCAAAATCCCAATGCGGATATTGAGGTATGTGCCGGGCTGCTTAAAAAGGTCGATCATTTTGAAGATATGTGGAAGGTTCAAGTATACATGGCCTATGTTGCAATGCCGCGTGCAGATGTGGGGGGTGTGAGGCAACTGTTTGATTTTGCAGAAACGACATTCACATAAGGGCGTCGTTCACTCCTTTATAAAGCGTATTTAGAAAATCCGAATGCTGATAAAAAGCTGATGCTGCATGTATTGCAAAAAGCCGAAGATTTGACGGAGAAAACTACTACATTTTTTGGGGGGTACCAAATAGGGGTTTATACTGCTTATGTACGAAGGGAGGATGCGGATCCAAAATTAGTACATCAATTGCTTGTAAAAGTAAAAGATATGGATGAGGTGGATCGGTCTAAGCTTTATGCCGAATATCTTGCAAGGCCCACATTGGATCAGGTGGTGGTCGAGGATATCCTTGAAGATGTTGAATGTTTTGAAAATGAATTCCGTAAAAGGAAAGTTTACAAAGCTTATATGAGAAATCCAAATGCCGATCCTAAACTTCTTAAGCCGATGATCGTTTGTTTGAGGCTTGGGGGGTGGGATGTGTACGATGCATTCTGCGATTATATTAAAAGTGATGCTGCAGATGTGGAAGTGATTGAAGAAATGGTATCAGTCGTGGAGCAGTTTTTTTGCGGAAGGATAGAAGAATTTTACCGGTTTTACTTATCGCAACCTGCTTGTGATAGAGATCTTATGAATCAGATGCTTGCAAAGGTAAGACAAGATTTTAGTGCCGCTGATCGGGGCTGCTTTTATGGTTATTATATGGCCAGAATTGAAGTGGATACCGAACAGGTTCGGTTGATCTTCGACGATATAAAAAAGACCCCGCATATATTTCAAAAGTATCCCGTTTATCAAAAGTATTTGTTTAGTCCGCATGCAGAAGCGAATGTGATTCAGGGCAAACTCAATCAATTGGACTTAGCGAATAATGAGGATGATGGCGACGCTGCGGCTTTCTATTTGACTTATTTAACGGCTGCCTATAACCAAATGGATGCAGCGGAGGCTACCTTTGAACCTGTTCAGGTGACAGACTTTGTGAAGAGTGATGCTGGGTTGCTTGCACTGCAAATGGCCGTAAAAGAGCTCGCAGAAAAGTTTGCTTATGATGCGATGATCTTATGGGAAATGCTTAAATATAAGCATTGTAGCGGGTCTGTAAAGAAAGCAGGATGATTATTCATCCGAATGGGCTGAATCCCTTTGAAAACAAAGGGATTTTCTATGTTTTTTTGCCAATACTATAGTCACTATAGTATCTGCCCCTTATCCTTAGATTTCTGCGATTCGGAGTGAATTTGTTGATCCGGGTGTGCCAAAAGGGACACCAGCGGTGATCACCATCAATTGTCCGGGTTCACCCAGCTTGTGATCCAGGGCAATCTTCTTTGCTTTTTCAACGACGCCTTTGAAATCCATTTTCTCAGGCACCAAAATACAACTTATGCCCCAAGAAACACAAAGCCTGCGCGCAGCAGTGGCTTCTGGGACCAGGGCAATGATGGGGACATTAGGACGCTCACGCGCAGCCCGGATGGCGGTGGATCCTGATGCTGTGTAGGTGACAATGGCAACGGCACCAACTGTTTCTGCAACACCCCTGGCGGCAGCACTGATGGCATCGGATGAGCTGGAATTATGGCCTAAAGAAAGCGCGTCCAGGAAGGTACGGTACTGGTGATCCTTTTCCACCCGGGTAATAATGCGCGCCATCATTTTAACAGCTGTTGATGGGTATGCCCCGACGGCAGTTTCGGCGGATAACATCACCGCATCGGCGCCATCATATACGGCGGTGGCAACGTCAGAAGCCTCTGCCCGAGTAGGTGTCGGGTTTGAAACCATCGAATCAAGCATTTGTGTGGCAACGACCACCGGTTTCCCGGCCCTGCGGCAAGCTGAAACGATCTTCTTTTGCAGGGGCGGCAGCATTTCTGGCGGCATTTCCACGCCAAGGTCGCCGCGGGCAATCATGATACCGTCTGACAGCTCAATAATCTTATTCAGGTGGGTAATGGCGGTTGGTTTCTCAATCTTTGACATAATGGCGGCACGGCCTTGAATCAATTGGCGTGCTTCCTCAACATCTTCTGGGCGCTGTACAAAAGAAAGTCCGATCCAATCGGCCCCTGCGTTTAATCCATATTCAAGATTTTTGCGGTCCTCCGCAGTCAAAGCTGAAATGGGTAGGCTGGTATCTGGGATGTTAACCCCTTTGCGGTTACTGATAATCCCGCCCACCATCACCTTTGTGGTAATGGAATCGGCCGAGATTTTTTTAACCTGCAGCCTGATCTTCCCGTCATCAATAAGCAGATTCATCCCTGGCTTAAGGATTGAAAATACCTCCGGATGCGGCAGTTTAACACGCAAATTTGTGCCCAAAGCATCGTCTTGATCCAAGATAAAGGCTTGGCCCTCTTTAAGGTTCGCCGAATCGCCGAGAAATTTGCTGACCCGTAGTTTAGGTCCTTGCAAATCCATCAAGATCCCAATGGGACGGCCTGCTTTTTTTTCAATCTCGCGGATAGAATCAATGTTTTGCTGATGGAATTCAGTATCCCCATGACTGAAATTAAGGCGAAAAATATCAACGCCACCTTTAAAAAGCCTTTCAATTTTGCCTGTATTAGAGGTGGCAGGGCCAAGGGTCGCAATAATTTTGACTTTCTTTTTTAACAGCATATCAAGCACCTATTCATGGGTTGAATTTAATGTCTTTTATATAACACTCTGCAGGTTTCAGGTATACGCTTGATATTTTGTTTTTTCGATCTTGTGCGATATGGTGTATATAGGACATGAATGAAAGGATGCATCCAATTGACTCTTGAATGTCCGCGCTGCTTTACGAAATATGCTTTTGATCTGTCGAAATTACCTGCAGAAGGTAAAATGGTGCGCTGTGCAAAATGTCAAAATACCTGGAGACAAAAGCCGCCGGTCGTTGAAGAAGTTGGAAAATCTCAAGAAGATTCAACGACTCAAGAAACCGAAGCAGCCGTCCCCCCGATTAGGGCAAAGCGCGACTTTGGTGTAGCAAAACCACAAGAATCCCTGAGTAAGCGCGGTTGGTTGAAGTGGGTTATTTATGTCCTCATAATCACGATATTATTTTCAAGTGTCGTCGTATTTAGGCAAGGGATCGTTGGATTCTGGCCACCAAGTGCAAGGCTTTACTCAATGATTGGTCTGCCGGTTATTCCCAAAATAGCCAAACAGTTTGTTTTTGAAAAAGTTCATTTTCAGCCTGATTCTGCAAATGCAACTCAGATTCTGGTCCGCGGAACGCTTAAAAATATCAGCGCGCAAAAGCTTGAGGTGCCAACAATTCGTTTGATGATCCAGGGTGCAAAGTCTGCGCGCGTTCAGCAGCTTTTCTTTGCGCAGGAAGAAGAGTTGGATGTGGGCGCATCAACTTCTTTTGAGACAAAGATTCCAAAAAAGCTCTTTGATCCAAAGAAAATATACCTAACGCTTTCAGGCTAGGTGCTTATAGCCAGTTAGGAATGCATTCTTGATTAATGAGGTCCTCAAGGCTTTGTCGCTGTTTTAAAATTCCAACTTTTGTTTTATGCACGATGGCTTCTGCGGGCAGTGTACGAACGTTATAGGTTGACCCCATAGAACTGCAGTAAGCCCCGGCTGAGCATAAGGCAATAAGATCACCTGCCTGAACCTGGGGAAATAGTCGGTCTTTTGCAAAAATATCTGAAGATTCACAAATGGGACCAACGATATCAACGGTAATGTCAGCAGTATAATCGGCGGGCTGTTGTATGGGCAGAATATGATGGTACGCATCATACAGGGATGGTCGAATTATATCATTCATACCCGCATCAATAATCACAAAGGTCCGGTTTGGCGTGCGTTTAACATACAGAACTTTGCTGACTAGAATCCCTGCATTGCCAACGATGGAGCGGCCAGGCTCAAAAATCAGCTGCAGATTAAGGTCTTTGAATGTTTGTTTTGCAAGAGTCAGGTAATCAGAGATATTTGGCAGCTTTTCGTCTTTGTACAAAATACCGTAGCCGCCGCCCAAATCCAAAGTTTCTAGTTGAATGCCCAGATCTTGCAGCTCCAGTACCAAGGACCTCAGTTGGTCGTAAGCCTTTTGATAAGGAGTTGTCGAAGTAATCTGTGAGCCAATATGCATGGCCAGGCCGCGCAGGTGCCCATGCGGGCTGTCGATGATCTTTTTGCATGCCGTTTGAATGTAGACCCAAGGAATGCCGAATTTGTTATGACTAAGCCCTGTGGTGATTTTTTCGTGGGTGCCGGCATCGACATTAGGGTTAACCCGTAAGCTTAAGGGGGCAATGCAGCCCATGTCAGCTGCAATCTGAAGGATTAGGTCGATTTCTTCAATGGATTCAACATTCAGCTGTAAAATGCCAGCTTTTAAAGCGCTTTTGATTTCAGCTGCGGTTTTACCA
>CAYGJW010000099.1:0-6291 GCA_964350415.1 uncultured Alphaproteobacteria bacterium | reverse complement strand
TGATTGGTCAATCTGTAATCAACGTTAAATCTGGGGGCAGAGGACGTTTTTCAACCTTTTTTGCTGGAAGCTTTCTACTGTTTTTAATTCTAGTACTCGATGAATGGGTTAAGCAAATTCCTATGGCGGCCCTTGTTGCTGTCATGATTATGGTGTCCATTGGTACCTTCAATTGGGCTTCGATTTTTAATATCCGTACAAATCCAAAAGCATCCAGTTTTGTGATGTTTGCAACGGTTTCTGTCGTCGTTATCACCCACGACCTAGCCCAAGGGGTGTTTGTTGGGGTTTTGATTAGTGCGCTGTTCTTTGCACGCAAAGTCGCCCGTTTCTTTCATATTAAATCCGAACTTTCCCCTGACCACACGCACCGAACTTATTATGTGTACGGCCAAGTCTTTTTTGCCTCTGCCGATCGTTTTATTGCTGCCTTTGATTTTAAAGAGGTTGTTAAAAAAGTCACTATTGACCTAAATCACGCCCACTTTTGGGATATCTCCGCCGTTTCCGCCCTTGATAAAACAGTCCTTAAGCTGCGCCGAGAAGGAGTGGACGTCGAAACCAAAGGCCTGAATCAAGCCAGTACAACGATCGTTGACAAACTTGGGGTGCACCACAAATCAGACGCAGATATCATCACGGATCATTAAATAAAGGAGCCAGCATGAACAAGATCATTACCTGTATTGATGGATCATCGTATGCTAAGAGCGTTTGTGATTTAAGCGCCTGGGCTGCAGAACGCTTAGAATATGACATCACACTTCTGCATGTGGCATCACCGCATTCCAATGTTGCCCAAGCCAATGATCTAAGCGGTACAATTGGGATTGATGCCCACAACTTACTGCTTAATCAATTAACTGAAATTGATGAAGCGCACGGCAAGTTAGAGCAACAAAAAGGCCAACTTATTCTGCAGCACGCTCAGGATATTTTGAATAAAAAGGGTCTCCTTTCTGCAGAAACCCTGCACCAGCGCGGGGCTTTTTCATCCATCATAAAAGAACTTGAGGACCAGGCAGAACTCATCGTTATGGGCATCCGTGGCGAGGATGCTGAAACAACCCCAGAACACCTGGGCTCTAACCTAGACCGGGTCGCTAGAACCATACACAAGCCCCTACTGCTTGCGACTAAATCCATGCCAAAAATTGAACGCTTTCTTATTGCCTATGACGGCGGGGAAAATGCAAACAAAGCTGTTGATTACGCCATTAACAGCCCACTTTTAAAAGAGCTTGAATGTCATTTACTACAAGTCGGCAAAGATAATGAGGCTAATAACACAGCCCTAAAAACTGCGGGAGAAAAGCTGAAGAGTGCAGGGTTTAGCGTCCAAGCAACCTTACAAGAAAATACATCCGTGCAGGAAGCTATCTCCGGCTATATCCAGGCCCATACAATCAATTTGCTAGTGATGGGCGCCTACAGCCATTCAAAGCTGCACAGTCTCATCCTAGGCAGCACAACAGCGAAGCTTCTTCATAATGCTACAACCCCAGTCTTACTGTTTAGGTAGCATCATCTTAAAACTGAAATCTAGGTTGAGATAGAATGAACAACTTGATAAATATTGGAATTTTAATCTTTCTAACCTATGCATTGCTTCGTTATGCCTTAAAAATTTCCTCTAAAATCAATACTGAATCTTATGCAGTGGCGAACAGAAGTGTGGGTATTTTTGCTTTAACCGCCACCCTTGTTATGACCGAATTCAACACGGCCACGCTTATTTCTTTTTCCTCTTTGGGTTATCTATCCGGTTTAAAGGCCTTGCTGCTGCCTTGCGTCTTTTTATTTGGACTCTTGTTTTATGCGGTATCCGTTGCAAAAAAATGGAAAAACTATAATGGCGTTTCCGTTGTCGATTTTTTCATCCAACGCTTTGGCCGCAGCATTGGATTTATTTCAGGCATCTTTTTGCTCAGTGCAATGGCTGGGTTCAGTGCAAGTTATCTCAAATCCCTAACCTTTCTTTTTGCAAACCTCCTGCCAAACACAAGCTATTGGATTATCAGTGCTTATCTAATTTTACTCACACTTTTCATGGTTATCAGAAAAGGTCTTGTTTCAATTATCAAGATTGATCGCTTTGCTTTTATTCTCGTTCTTACCGCCCTGCCCCTCATTCTGTATAAAACTTTGGCAGGAAACAGCTTCGCTGATATAGGCACAATAACCTCCACAGCCTTTAAACCAGACCTTTTAGGCAATAACTTTCTAATCTCCCTGATCCCGCTCACGATGTTCAGCTACATTCTTGCACCCTGGTATGGTCAGCGCATTTTTGCTGCAAAGAGTACCCGAGTTGCTTATATCTCAGTCATTCTATCCGCTTTTTTCGTCTTTCTTCTTTATGGATTGGGGGTTTTAATAAGCTATGCTCTGGCTTTAAAAGGCACCACCTTAGCCGATCCTCAACATGCATTTCCCTATGCCCTTAACAACGCACTTCAAAACCTGTTCTACCCACTTGGTTATATCATCCTGTTTTTTATTGCATCGACAACCCTGACTGGGGTTTGGAATGCCATGGCAAATATTGCAAACGAATTTATACCAAACGCTCCAAACAAAAATAAAAATACCCTTATGATGCTTCTGTGCGCTTTTTTAACCTATGTTCTATCGAATGCTTTAATTGATAATATTTTGAATAAAATGATCTTAGCAAATATTCCTCTCGTCGCCTTGTCCTTTGCCCTTCTTGCAGGTTTTTACTGGCCAAAAGTGTCCCTTGCAGGCGTCTATACAAGTATCTGTATTGGTCTGATATCAGGGATTGGTTTCTATGTTCATTATGGAGAAGCAGGCTGTTATACCTATTACTGGGCTTTTATTGGCATCCCCTTAATTTTCATAGGCGGCATTGCAGCGTCCCTGCTTTTTCCCAAAAGGCGTGACCCTTTATTAGATAATCTCTGCCTGCCAGAAACAATTAATTAACGTGTTTTCAAGAGCTTTATAATTTCATCCGAACATGAATCTAAGTCTAAAGCTGTATCCGTAATTTCAACATCATAAACCGCACCATCATGCACATGCATACACTGCGCCCTGCTTGATCCAATCACACGATCTCCGCGCTGCTTTTCTCTTTTTTCCAGCACTTCAATTGGGATTTTAAAGCCCACATAAACAACAGTGTAGGGCGCTAACACTTTTTGCCAATGGGCAAAGCTATGTTCCCCTAAACACACCTCATCAACAATGATGTTATGACCTGAATTTGCCATACAAAGGATGAACTCTTGATAGAGGCCTGATACTTTTTTCGCATAAGACCCATGCGACAGGTGTAGGAGATCAACACCGGCTTTATCCTGAGACTTCTCCCAATAAAAACCATCACGCTTTTTCATATCTGCATGATAGTCGTTCAGCTTTTCTGGCATCATATCAATCATCTGATCAATACCAATGCGCAAATAAGGCTCAGATAATTTCTCTTGCAGGTGCTTTGCTAAGGTCGACTTACCACTGCTAGACGGACCATTGAGGAAGATAATACTTACCATAAAAATAAAACCTTACTCTTCAGGCCATGTAACCGCAATTAATCCAACGCCTTTTGCGTCTGACCATGGCATTCTAAATTGTTTACGCGGCAATCCATAAATATTTTCTTGATATACACAAGCTGAATATTTTGTGCACAAACGATTACAACCCATTGAAATACACTCACAAGATATTCTTCCAGTACAGTCATGATGATGGTGAAACCCTGCCTCTGTTATATCTTTAAAATTGAATTTTTTACTCAGTTTAATAGACGGAAAATTTTCAGGGTGCACCGTTGTGTAAATATAGCGAACAGGATCTTCAATTCTTAAAATATCCGCCGCAAAAAATGCACGAAGTGATTCTGTTGCCAATCCCATCCCATGAAATTTTGTATTTAAACAATAAGACAAAACAACAGTCTGCGTGCTTTCGTCGTAAGTTGCTGCAACGAAGCCAACAAGCTCTGGGCTTTCCATAATTTTATGGGTTTCTTTTTGAAGATCAGTAAAAGTGTTTGGTCTTGTATAAACAGCGCGCCAAGAAAGCCTACCCTCCAGCCATGCCTTATATTGCAATTCAAGTCGTGTGCTTACCTCATCAAGTGAGCCTGCTTTTGTTCCTGACTCCCAATATTTAATCACGTTTTCACAGAGCCACATTTGATAGATGTCTTCTGAATGCAAATCCGGGATTATAGGCTGAAATTCCAGCCGATCTGTTCGATAGCTACGTGTATTTTTTTCAGGTTCTTTTAGGGCGTAAGATGAAAAACAAGGAAGAACAACGAGGAGGAATAAAAACAAATTACGCATAATCTTCCTTCTTTTATTAAATTATTTTAAAAGCACGGCAAGGAACAACTTAATCCTCTTCTTGATTTTACTTTATAAAATTGGCGGAGAGAGAGGGATTCGAACCCTCGATACAGCTACAACCCGTATACACGCTTTCCAAGCGTGCGCCTTCAGCCACTCGGCCACCTCTCCATAGAAGAAGATGGAGATTATCGGAAGTACGTGAAAACATCAATATTTAATATCACAACAATCTGTGGATAAGTCTTGCTTTGAACCCTAAATTACTCGTAACCTATAAACAGATTATAATCTTCATAGGGGAAATCATGAGCTCTCATCCTAAAACAAAAGTTACTGTCATCCCAGGCGATGGCATTGGCCCTGAGGTCACCAAAGCAGCCCTTAAGATTGCAGAAGCCGCAGGCGTCTCTATTGAGTGGGTGTTCGCAGAGGCGGGGGAAAAATCCTTTAAACGGGGCATTCAAACAGGCGTCCCTCAAGAAACCATCGATTCAATTACAGATACCGGGCTACTGCTTAAAGGGCCTCTTGCAACACCCGTGGGCTTTGGCGAAAAAAGTGCGAATGTCACCCTTAGAAAAATCTTTGGCTGTTATGGCAACATCCGCCCTACGCGGGAAATTCCTGGAGTTAGGACACCTTTCAGCGACCGCGGCATTGATCTGATTGTTGTGCGCGAAAATGTCGAAGATCTTTATACCGGCATTGAACATATGCAAACACCTGAAGTGGCTCAGTGCCTTAAGCTGATTAGCCGTGAAGGATGCGAACGCATTGTGCGCCTGGCTTTTGAACTTGCTGTTGCAGAAAATCGCAAGACTGTACATTGCGCGACGAAAGCCAACATCATGAAGCTTACTGAAGGACTCTTCAAAAAAGTCTTTGAAGAAATTGCACCTGAATACCCCGGCATTGAAGCACACCATATTATTATCGATAACTGCGCCCATCAGCTTGTGATTAATCCTGAGCAGTTTGATGTCATTGTCAGCACCAATATGAACGGCGATATCCTTAGTGACCTGACCTCGGGTCTTGTTGGCGGCCTGGGCATCGCACCCAGCGCCAATTATGGCGATAACGTCGCTATTTTTGAAGCCGTGCATGGCACAGCCCCGACGATTGCAGGACAAGATATGGCGAATCCAACGGCTATGACCCTTTCCATGTGCATGCTGCTTAGGCATTTAGGACTTTCTGAACAGGCCTGCACCATTGAAAATGCGCTTTATTACACGCTTGCTGTTGCGAACATCAAAACAATTGACCTTGCAAATGGACAAAAGCATGCTGGTACACAAGCCTTCACAGATGCCATTATCAGCCATTTTGGTAAAGGCGCTGAGCTTGCATCTTGCCGCGTAACCAAGCCGATGCAACTTCCCAAACCTCAAAAAAAGTCAACAAAAAATCCGATGACAATGAAGACCATTGGCGTCGATATCTTTATTGCAGAAGATATGCCTGTGAGCACTTTGGGTAAAAAGCTTGAAGCCATGACTGAGGGACTGCCGCTTAACTTGAAAATGATTTCAAGCCGCGGCCTACAAGTATACCCTGCGGATAGGGAAATGCCTGAGAATGCCGGTCACTGGCAGTGTCGCTTTATTTCTGAGAATAAGGCGCGTACAGATAACGTAGATATCGTCGAACTTCTTGGCCGTATAGGCACCGAATTCACATGGGTTCACATTGAAAAACTACAAGAAATACAAGGCGAAAATGCCTTTACACGAGTCCAAGGCGAAAGCAATGCTGCTTAAAAGAGGCAAGACATTAAATTAAAAAGTGTGCTAAACTCAAGAGAACATATAAATAATTAAGTAAATACTTAGCAGGGCGATTATATTCTCAATCAGAGAATGTTTCTAGATGGTTGATAAAGCTATGTAAAGCGCTATTTAATATGTTGATAATACTATCTAATTAGCACCAATGAGAAACTTTCTACACTATTTAGGTA
>CAYGJW010000098.1:0-6328 GCA_964350415.1 uncultured Alphaproteobacteria bacterium | reverse complement strand
CCCTTAGCAACTGAAAGGCTTATGCCATTTACAGCCTGCACATGGCCAAAGCTTTTTCTTAAATCGCGTGCTGAAATCATATTTGACATGCTTTATCTCATTCCCGAAGTAAACGGTACACTTTCCTAAGGAACGATAATGATATAGAATCATATTTACAAGCCGATTTTAATTGGCCACTGACAAAACCATAACCGAGTCTGATCTGACAGAGAGTAAAATTAAAATGATCCAGCACATTTCAATCCGAAAAATCATGATTTTCTCATTTCTGATTTTCTCTTCTTGCTCCTCAGCTATGGCAAACACAGAAAACAACAGCACCCTAAACGCTCATATCCAAAAAATACTTAATGCGGATAACATTCCAACAAATGGGCTGATAAGTAACACAGCTGTAAAGAAATTTTACGCTAGCCGTAAATTTGCACCCGCATGGATTAAAGACGGTGCTTGGACAAGTTATGCAAAAATGGCTCTTGCACGTATGGAGCAGGCTTCTGAAGATGGTCTAAAGCCAACAGACTATCGGATTAATAGTGTTCTTAATGGGCTTTCAGCGCCAGAGCTTGCTTCAAAAGACATCGACCTGACTGTCAATGTCATGCACTGCTGCATTGATATGGGCGAAGGTCGTCCAGAACTTAAACAAGTCGACAGCACTCAATTTCATTATTCCAAAAAAGTCGATCCTGTCAAACTCTTACTGGCAGGCCTTAAGTCCCCCAATTTCGGCGAATGGTTTTCAAACCTCAGCCCGTCATCAAAACAATATGTGCTACTTAAACAACAACTCGCACACTATCGTATGCTCGCCAAAAAACCATGGCCAACTTTACCGCGTGTAAGTCTAAAACGCGGTTCTAGGCATGGGTCCGTTCCTACACTACGATACAAACTTGCTGTGCTTGGAGACCTTAATGCCGGCAATCCTGAATCAAGAAAATTCAGCCGGAAAGTTGAAGCCGCCATAAAAAACTTTCAATGGCGCCACGGCCTTCAAGTGGATGGCATCGTTAAAGCAGAAACCCGCAACGCCCTGAATACGTCCCTTTTGCACCGTATTAACCAAATCAAAGTCAATATGGAGCGCTTGCGTTGGGTGCCTGATCATCGCACCGGACGTCACATTCTTGTTAACACTGCAGGATTTTTCCTCGAAGCTTATAATGGCTCAACGCCTGAGCTTGCCATGCGTGTTATTGTTGGTAAAGAGTATGGTAAAACACCGATGTTTAGCGCAAATATGTATAACGTAAAATTCAATCCAACCTGGACAGTGCCGCATACAATTGCACGCAAAGCAATCCTTCCCCAGATCCTCAAAGACCGTAACCACCTGCAAAAAAACCACTTCAAAGTCTACAGTGGCTGGGGTCCCAAAGATGTTAGGCTGGATCCTAGACGCGTTAATTGGCGTAGTCTTCGGGGTAGAAAGTTTCCCTATAAACTTGTTCAGGCAAGTGGTGACAACAATGCACTTGGCCTAATACGGTTCTCTATTCATAACCCGCACGGCATTTACCTGCATGACACGCCGCAAAAATATCTTTTTAATAAGACTGTCCGTGCTTACAGCTCTGGTTGTGTGCGGGTTGAAGATCCTGTAGGACTTGCTGAGTTTGTCCTTAAAGCTGAAGGGAACTGGAGCAAGTCCCGTATTAAATCTGCAATGAATGGACGGGATACAAACCGCATTGTCACCCTTAGCAAGCGTCTTCCTGTACAAATTGCGTACTATACATCTTGGGTGGATACAAATGGCAAGACACACTTTTATAGAGATGTTTATAGTAGAGACCAGGCAATCATCAATCGTTTAAACTTAAGCCAAAAACGCGCGAGTTAATATTAGTTGATGATTTTTTGGGATTTTCATGCTTTAGTGTGCCCGTCTAATATTTGGTCAAATTATTATTGTTGTTACGATGAATAAACGTGATTTTTTAAAGCTTCTTGCGACAAGCTCACCAGCCTTGCTATTCCCTCAATGGGCGCAAGCTGTGACAAAGGTTGCCAATAAAACCAGTGTTTCAGAAAAAACTTTGATATTTTATAACACCCATACGGGCGAAAAGTGTAAGGAAACCTACTGGGTTAAAGGCCGCTATCAATCCGGCGCCCTCAAAAAATTCGATCACCTAATGCGGGACCACCGGACAAAAGAGATCAAAGCAATTGATAAGAATCTTTTTGACCGGCTATTTGCAATCCAGCAGATGACTGGAAAACACAGTGAAATTCATGTGGTTAGCGGCTATCGCTCCCCGGCAACCAATAAAAAACTAAAAGGGACGGCCGTCAACAGCATGCATATGGTTGGCAGAGCCGTTGATATTCAGATGCCTGGAACGCGCCTTGTCCATATTAAAAATGCAGCGATTAAAATTGCCAGTGCTCATAAATGCGGCGGTGTTGGCAGCTATCGTAGTTTTGTCCATATTGATACAGGCCGTAAGCGCTGCTGGTAAACTTTCTTCCTCCTTCTCTCTTGTGCCTTTAAAAAAGGCTGCCCATATCTAATACAGAAGATATGAATTAAGGGAGTTTAAGTAAAATGAACCACAATCAATTTACTGATAAATCACAAAGTCTCATCCAAGCTGCGCAAAATACAGCGATGGATTCAGGGCATCAGCACCTGGTGCCTGAGCATCTTCTTTGGGCTCTCCTTGAAGATAGCAGCCTGACGAACTCATTGCTTTCCCTTGCAAAAATTGATAACGGCGCCCTACAAAAAGCCACCAAATCCCTGCTTGATGCAATTCCCAAGGTCCAGGCTTCTGGCCCAGGACAAGTTTATTCCTCTAATGAATTCTCACAAGTTGTCCGAAATGCTGAGAAGCTCGCTAAAGAAAATGGCGATGGCTTTGTAACCGCTGAAATTCTATTTCTTGCTTGCGCAGTCACGGAGAAAACAAAAACGGCTGAGCTTTTCAATAAACTTGGTATTAAAAAGCAAACACTTTTGAACGCCATCAATACCATGCGTAAGGGCCGCAAAGCGACAAGTTCTAACGCTGAAGAGGGCTATGATGCCCTGAAGAAATACGCCCGGGACCTGACCCAAGCAGCACGTGAAGGCAAGCTGGATCCCGTCATCGGACGCGAGGAAGAAATCCGCCGCACCATTCAGGTTCTTTCCCGCCGGACAAAAAATAACCCCGTTCTGATTGGTGAGCCTGGCGTTGGTAAAACAGCGATCATTGAAGGCCTTGCCCTGCGCATGATTAATGGGGATGTTCCTGACAGCCTTAAAACGAAGCAACTTATGTCTTTGGACTTAGGATCCTTAATTGCTGGTGCAAAGTATCGCGGCGAATTCGAAGAGCGGTTAAAATCAGTCCTCGCAGAAGTGACTGAAGCGGCAGGATCGATCATTCTTTTCATTGATGAGCTGCACACGCTTATGGGTGCCGGGGCTGCGGAGGGTTCTATGGATGCCTCTAATATGTTGAAGCCTGCACTCGCTCGCGGTGAGCTGCATTGCATTGGCGCAACCACCTTGGATGAATACCGGAAGCACATTGAAAAAGACGCAGCCCTCGCTCGGCGTTTTCAACCCGTGTTCACGCCAGAGCCTTCCGTTGAAGAAACCATCTCCATTCTGCGCGGCATCAAAGAAAAATACGAGCTTCACCACGGAATTCGCATTGCCGATAATGCGGTTGTTGCGGCTGCAACCCTTTCTAACCGCTATATCACTGATCGATTTTTGCCCGATAAAGCGATTGACTTGGTTGATGAAGCCGCTGCACGCATCAAAATGCAGCTTGATTCAAAGCCGGAGGCCATTGATAAGCTTGATCGTAAGATCATCCAGCTTAAAATTGAGCAAGAAGCTCTAAAAAAAGAGAATGATGACGCCTCAAAGCAACGCCTTAAAAATATCCAAACTGAACTTGGCGAACTTGAAAAAGAATCAGCGAGCCTCTCGGAAGTTTGGCAAACTCAAAAAGCATCTTTGGGGCAGCAACAAAGCCTGAAAGAACAGTTAGAACATGCCCGAAATGAGCTTGAAATTGCCCAGCGTGAGGGGCATCTTTCCAGGGCTGGTGAACTGAGTTACGGGGTGATCCCTGGGCTTGAAAACCAATTAAAGAATGCGGAAGCTACCCGTCAGGAAACAAGCCTCCACGAAGATGTTACCGATCAGGATATTGCAGCAATTGTTTCAAAATGGACAGGAATTCCCGTTGATAAAATGCTGGAAGGGGAGCGTGAAAAGCTTCTGCAGATGGAGAATCTGATTGCCCAGCGTGTCATTGGCCAACCTGCAGCCGTTAGCGCTGTCAGCCATGCGGTGCGGCGCGCTCGCGCTGGTCTACAGGACCAAAACCGTCCCATGGGCTCTTTCATGTTCCTAGGGCCAACCGGTGTTGGTAAGACAGAGCTTACGAAGGCGTTGGCAGAGTTTCTTTTTGATGATGAAACGGCGATTGCCCGTATTGACATGTCCGAGTACATGGAAAAGCACTCAGTTTCCCGTTTGATTGGTGCCCCTCCCGGTTATGTCGGTTACGAAGAAGGTGGTGCGCTGACAGAAATCGTGCGGCGCAGGCCCTACCAAGTCATTTTATTTGATGAGATTGAAAAGGCGCATCCTGATGTCTTCAATGTGTTCCTGCAAATCCTTGATGAAGGGCGCCTAACTGACGGTCAAGGGCGCACGGTTGATTTTAGAAACACCCTGATCATCATGACCTCTAACCTGGGCAGCGAGCATTTAGCAGCGCTTCCAGAAGGGCATAAATCTGAGGAAGCAAAAGACGCTGTCATGGGCGTTGTTAAAACTGCGTTCAGGCCTGAGTTTTTAAACCGTATTGACGAGATTCTTTTGTTTGAGAGGCTTTCAAAAGACAACATGGTTGCAATCGTTGATATTCAACTGTGTTCTTTGGAAAAACTTCTGAGAGATCGGAATCTTACCCTTACAATTGATGCGCACGCAAAGCAGTGGCTTGCAGATCAGGGCTTTGACCCTGTTTATGGGGCACGGCCTTTAAAGCGCGTCATTCAAAATTATCTGCAAAACCCCCTTGCCGACGGCATTCTGCGCGGCGATTTTAAAGACGGAGATACCATTAAGGTTACTGCGACAAAAGACGCCTTAGCGTTATCAGTATAAGGGATATAGACCTGAAATTTGGTGTAATTTCAAAATTTTATACACAGGGGCAAAATATTTTGTTGCACAATGCCCCTAAAATGCTTATGTTTTGACCTAGTTGGGGCGTCGCCAAGCGGTAAGGCAGCGGCTTTTGATGCCGCCATGCGCAGGTTCGAATCCTGCCGCCCCAGCCAAATTATCCCTATGACATTGCTTGATTTCACTCGCTTTAAATCACAATTCGATATATTGTGTGGGCCAGTTTCACTGAATGTACTTGATCATAAAATGTTAAAATACTGCTTTTTTATTACACTTATTCTGGGCTTTATGACGCAGTCTTGTTTCTGCGCGCCTAAGACGCGCCCTTTACCGCGCTTTGCTGCCCTCAATACCACCCCCGTCAATGCACGCACCGGACCAGGAAAAGGCTATCCCATTTTGCACATCCTGCACTGGAACAAAATGCCGATTAAAATCATTGCTGAACATGATACATGGCGCAAGATCACAGGCCCGGACAGCGTCCTTTTAGGCTGGGTACATCAGAACCTTCTGACTTCCCGTCCTTATGTGCAAAATCTTGTTCCTGCAGCCGCTCTTAAAAAACGGCCCAATGATAATGCTGAGAATGTCGCACGGGTTGAAGAAAACGCGATTGGCCTCAGTAAAAAGGCAAAAAACGGCTGGATCGAAGTTCACTTTAAGGAAGCGTCTGGTTGGCTGAAAGAATCCTCGACCTGGGGACTTCCTGAGAAGCCTCAATCCTGATATAGTGCGATTAATATAAATACCCTTAATGACGATGTATAAGACTTATGACCCAACCACTTTCTGAGATGCGTGACCAGTTTAAAATTGAACTTGCTGCGCAAAATACCATCGAATCCATTGAAAACCTACGTGTTGGTTATTTTGGTAAAAAGGGTAAAATTACCGGACTTATGCGGGGTATGGCAACCTTAAGCATCGAAGAAAAAAAGACTTACGGCGCAGCGCTTAATGCATTAAAGGCTGAGCTTTTTTCCGAGCTTGAAAACAAAAAACAAAAGCTTGAAAAGGCTGAGCTTGACGCCAAGCTTGCTTCTGAAACCATTGACATGACCCTCCCCCCAAGGCCGGAGCAAAAAGGCAGCATCCATCCAATCAGTCAAACGATTGCTGAATTTATTGAAATTTTTGGCAATCTTGGCTTCAGCGTTGCCGAAGGTCCAGATA
>CAYGJW010000097.1:0-6372 GCA_964350415.1 uncultured Alphaproteobacteria bacterium | reverse complement strand
GTCATGTCCTTCAACAGGTAGGGGCCTGTATGTCAGCATATCCTGCTCGATTTGATCGACATAAGCTGGGAACAAAGCATGGACCATTTTTGTTGCATGGTCACCAAAGCGAATGATCATATCCGCCAGTCTTTGCTTGTCTTTCCCTTCCAGGGCCGTATCAATACGGTCGGCAAACCGGTTATAGAAAACATTTTTTGACTTCGGATTTTCGCATTCTGTGGAAAGAAAAGCCTGTTCATCTTCAGTCAATTCAAACGCAAGATTCGGAAAGGTAATCAGGTTTCCTTGCTCAAACATCTTCAGGGCTTCTTGTTGCACCTCAGACGAAAATGTTTCATCCCATTTTGAATTAGAAACTTTGTAAATTTCAGGCATATCTTCTCTCCATCGTATTTGCGGATCAAATAAAGCAAACTTACATATCACCTGCAAGGACTTTCATCATAAGGCAATATCGCTTATACTAAAGAAATGATAAGACTTTTACTTTTACTCTCACTTCTAACAGCTCTGTTCATTGGCATTGGCTTTCTTATAGCCGGCCCTCAAGGCATGGTGATTGCTGGCGTTATCGCCGCTGTCATGCAAATAATTGCCATTTGGAACTCTGACACCATGGTCCTTAAAATGTACGGGGCTCGGCTTGCTGATCCTTGGACCAACAGGGAGACCATTCAGATGTTACAGCGCTTATCCAAGAATGCCGGACTGCCAGAGCCTAAGTTTTATATTATTGATGAGCCCCAACCCAACGCCTTTGCCACCGGCCGAAGTCCCCAGAATAGTGCGGTTGCAATTACCACAGGCCTTAAGAATACGCTTAATAGCCAAGAGCTTGAAGGAGTAATTGCCCATGAGCTTGCGCACATAAAAAACCGTGACACGCTGATTATGACGCTAACTGCTACCCTAGCTGGGGCGATTGGATTACTCACCCAGTTTGCATGGATTTTTGGACGCGGCAACCGCAATGGCCTGGGCCTTATAGGAACTTTGCTGATTATTATACTTGCGCCCATAGCCGCAATGCTTGTACAAATGGCAATCTCTAGAAGTCGCGAGTATAAAGCTGACCAAATTGGTGCTGCTATTTGTGGAAAGCCGTTGGCGTTAGCCTCGGCCCTAGAAAAAATTGCAATGGAAACACAAGTTATACATAACGATACCGCTGAAGATAACCCTGCAACGGCACATCTTTTTATTATGAACCCGCTAAAAGGCACAGCAATGGACCAGCTTTTTTCGACGCACCCTTCTACAACAGAGCGTATCCGTCGTCTGCGGGCTATGACCAACATGAACAATCAAACCATACAACGTACAACCACACAACACACACGGGGCCCTTGGGGATGACGCACACAAATACACGATTTATTGCTTTTAAACTGCTTAATATTTGCCTTGAAGATAAGATATCACTGAAAGTTTTATTTGCTAATGAACCAAGCTTTTTACGGCTTCCAACAGAAGAGCGTGCCTATGTTCGCTATCTACTGGACACAACATTTAGGCACTGGGGATGCATCACCGCAGTTCTTGCTGAACTAACGCGCCCAGAAACTAAAAATAATAAGCCACTTTGGCATGCCTTGTGTCTTGGTCAAGCTCAATTTTGGTACACAAATACAAAAGCGCATGCGGTTGTGAATGAAACTGTTGAGCTGGTTAAAAGCCATATTAGTCCAAAACTTTCTGGTCTGGTCAATGCCGTTCTAAGAAAAACCATGCGCGAAGAAAAAACGCTTTCAGTCATTGCTCATAACCCAGCGCACGTGCTGTCTCCCCATTGGAGCAAGCGTTGGGGCAAACAGCTGGATGCCGAGACTCTGAATCAAATTGGCTCCGCTGCTCTTATGCGACCTGCTTTTGATATTACAGTAAGAGAGAATCCAGAAGCTTGGGCCAAAAAACTAGACGGTCAAGTTCTTCCAACAGGATCCATTCGACTTTCTAATGTTTCGAATCTTACTGAAATGCCAGGATTTAAAGACGGTGATTGGTGGGTGCAAGACCTTGCAGCGGCACTCCCTGTCAAAGTTATGGGCAACCTAAAAGACAAAAAAGTCCTTGATGTATGTGCTGCACCAGGCGGAAAAACGGCGCAACTTGTCTCAGCAGGTGCAACCGTTTCCGCACTTGAGATTTCAAGAAATCGAATCAAGATTCTTTTAGAAAACATGAGGCGTCTGAAATTAAGATGCGAGCCTATTCAAGCGGATGCAACAAAATGGGAGAATACTCAACAGTTTGACTCTATTTTGCTTGATGGACCTTGCAGCGCCACAGGTAATCTACGTAAGCACCCAGATGCGTTATGGCTTAAAAAATCAGATAACTTGAAATCACTGATTCAAATTCAGCAAGATCTTTTAAATGCTGCCGCTGACTGGGTAAAACCTGACGGGACCCTCATTTACTGCACATGCTCAATCGATAAGGCTGAAAATCAGGATCAAATCGCATTGTTCTTAAAAAAGCATCCTGAATTTACACGCGATGCAATCAAGCCGGAAGAAGTTCTTGGACTTGAGCAATGCCTGAATGATCGTGGTGACTTCCTGTCATTGCCGCACCACTATGTTAAAGAATGGGGTGGCATCAGCGGCTTTTATATTGCAAGATTGAAAAAGACGTCTTCAACATAATTCAGAGTATATCGTGACCCATCCTGTTCGTATTGCACCTTCAATTTTATCCGCTGACTTCTCTCAACTTGGGGCAGAGGTCAGCGCCCTTGAGGCAGCGGGTGCAGATCTGATCCATATGGATGTTATGGATGGGCACTTTGTTCCGAATATTACTTTTGGCCCTTCGATCATCAAAGCCTTAAGACCTCATAGCAAACTCCCTTTCGATACACATTTGATGATAGAACCACCTGAGCCTTATATCAAAGGCTTCGCAGATGCAGGCAGCGACATCATCACAGTCCACGCAGAGGCCACAAAGCACCTACACCGCCTTGTACAGCACATTAAAGATTGCGGCGCCCAGGCCGGGGTTTCATTAAACCCAGCGACGCCTATCTCAGTAATTCAGCATGTCCTTCAAGACGTTGATCTTGTTTTAATTATGAGTGTAAATCCAGGTTTTGGCGGGCAAAAATTTATCCATAACCAGCTTGAGAAAATTAGTACACTCAAAGCCATTGCCCAAGAGCAATCCTATTCTTACGCAATTCAAGTGGATGGCGGCATTAATCTTGAAACGGCACCCTTGGCGATCAAAGCTGGCGCAGATATCCTGGTTGCAGGAACCGCAGTTTTTTCAGGATCTGGCGATTATCAACAAAACATTCAGGCCCTCAAACAAAGCGAGGAGCAGCCATGATACGCGGCATCTTAATTATTGTTCTTCCCATTCTGATCGCCATTCTTTTCTATAGCATTTGGCGTGAACGACAAGCACGCATTCAAGGCAAACCGCTTGGTAAAATAAAACCATCGACTGTTCAAATTGCGACGCTAATCGCAATTTTTGCCCTTGTTGCAGGTTGTGGCGCGCTGTTGATTAATGGCGCAGAACCAGGCTCTACCTATACGCCGCCACGGCTTGAGGACGGAAAAATCATCCCCAGCCAAACAAAATAGATCTTTTTATGCCACACAGAAAAACCATCCATTGGTTCCGCCAAGACCTGCGCTTACAGGATAACCCAGCGCTATTTGAGGCTGCTAAACAAGGGGATGTCCTGCCCGTCTATATTTTAGATGATCATAACTCTGGCAAGCATAAAATGGGGGCAGCCAGCCGGCTTTGGCTATATCACGCGCTTAAATCGTTAAATGAATCTCTTGATGGAAATTTATCTGTCTTCAAGGGCAATCCCGCAGATATTTTAGGCCAACTGATTCAACAACACGGTATTCAGGCGGTGCACTGGAATCGATGTTATGAGCCATGGCGTATCAAACGAGATAAGCAGCTAAAGCAAGTGCTGGTTGACCAGGGTATTGACGTTAACAGCTACAATGGGTCCTTATTGTGGGAGCCCTGGGAAGCCTTGAAAAAAGACCAGACGCACTATAAGGTTTTCACGCCCTTTTATCGTAAAAAATGTCTGACACTTCCTGACCCGCGCGTGCCCTTGCCTGCACCTGAAAATATAAGTTTTATTCAAACGAGCGCAAAAACAAACCTTGATCAGCTTGATCTAAGACCTGAAAAAGATTGGGGTAAAGGCTTGTTACAGCATTGGGAAATCTCTGAGGCTGGTGCCCAGGATAAGCTCAAAACATTTCTTGATGATAAAGCCTACGATTATAAAGAAGGCCGTAACTTTCCTGCAAAGCAGCTCACCTCACTCCTTTCCCCATACCTGCATTTTGGTCAGATCTCACCCAATCAAGTGTGGCATGCCACCTATCTATCTGAGGAAGATCAGAATATCGATTGCTTCCGCAGTGAGCTAGGTTGGCGCGAGTTTGCACACAATTTGCTTTATTACAATCCAACGCTTCCAACAGAAAATCTGCAAAAAAAGTTTGATGCTTTTGTTTGGGAAGATAACCCAGAAGCCTTATCTCGCTGGCAAAAAGGCCAAACCGGTGTGCCCATCGTTGATGCGGGCATGCGCGAGTTATGGCAAACCGGTACCATGCACAACCGCGTACGCATGATTGTTGGGTCTTACCTGGTTAAGAACTTGCTGCTGGACTGGCGTCTAGGTGAGCAATGGTTTTGGGATTGTTTATTTGATGCGGATCTGGCTAATAACAGTGCGGGATGGCAATGGATTGCTGGTTGCGGCGCTGATGCAGCCCCTTATTTCCGCATTTTTAATCCAATCACCCAAGGCCAAAAGTTTGATCCCGACGGGGAATACACCCGAAAATACGTCCCAGAATTAAAAGAGCTACCAAACAAATATCTTTTCAACCCCTGGGAAGCCCCAGAACTTATTTTAAAAGGCGCAAATATCAAGTTAGGTGTAGACTATCCGTCACCAATTGTAGATCTTAAATTTTCACGCGAACGCGCACTTAGTGCTTTTAAACATCTTAAAGACGATACAGAAGGAATGATTTAAAATGTCTGAAACAAATGCTTATGATTATGAATTTGAAGGCCTGAATGGTGGAATACTCAAGCTTTCTGACTTTAAAGGAAAAGTCCTACTTGTTATCAACACCGCATCTCAATGCGGATTTACGAAGCAATATAAACAAATGGAAGAGCTACACCAGGCCTACAAAGATCAAGGTGTCGTTGTGATTGGCGTGCCCTCACCCAGCTTTGGTAAACAGGAATTTGCTGAAAATTCTGAGACCCAATGCTTCTTAGATGAAAAATACCCAGTCACTTTCCCGGTTACTTCTATCTATAAAACCCGCGGCAAAGAAGCACATCCGTTTTATGCCTGGGCAAAAAAAGAGGCCAGTATTGGTAACGCCCCGAAATGGAATTTCCATAAATATCTTATCGGCACCAAAGGCGAATTCATCACAGGATTCCCTTCAAGAACACTTCCAACCTCCGATGAAATAACAACAGCTATCAAACAAGCCAAGCAAACATAGAGCGACATCAATGGATTTTTCAAAACTGCGTGCAGAATGGTTCGGTAATCTTCGGGGTGACTTGCTCTCTGGTATGGTTGTGGCTTTGGCCCTGATTCCAGAAGCAATTGCTTTTTCCATTATCGCTGGGGTCGACCCAAAGGTCGGGCTTTATGCCTCATTCTGCATCGCAGTTGTAATTGCCATTGTCGGCGGCAGGCCCGGTATGATCTCGGCTGCTACCGGCGCCATGGCCTTGGTGATGGTTATCCTGGTTAAAGACCACGGGCTTGATTACTTGCTAGCTGCGACGTTGCTAACCGGGGTTTTGCAAATTATTGCTGGCCTCCTTAAGCTGGGATCTTTGTTGCAATTTGTTTCAAAATCCGTGGTGATCGGCTTTGTGAATGCCCTGGCAATTCTGATTTTTATGGCTCAGCTTCCTGAATTTAATGGCGCAAATTGGCACATGTACACCATGGTCGTTGTTGGGCTAGGGATCATTTATCTGTTCCCTTATATCACAAAAACAATCCCTTCACCTTTGGTTGCCATCGTCAGCTTAACTGCCTTCAGCATCATTGTGGGCCTGGACCTGCGGACGGTTGGCCATATGGGGGAGCTTCCCAGTGCAATCCCCATGTTCCTGCTACCGAATATACCCATGACCTGGGAAACCTTGCAGATTATCTTCCCCTACTCGGTAACTTTGGCAGCCGTTGGCTTACTGGAATCGCTGATGACCGCAACGATTGTTGACGATCTAACCGACACCCCAAGCTCTAAAAACCGGGAGTGTGCCGGCCAAGGAATTGCAAACATCGTAGCTGGTTTCTTTGGCGGCATGGCAGGGTGCGCAATGATTGGT
>CAYGJW010000096.1:0-6378 GCA_964350415.1 uncultured Alphaproteobacteria bacterium | reverse complement strand
CTTCATCAAACGTACCTTTTGGATCTGAAAATAACTGATGAAAAAAACGGTACGAAAGCATATGATCTCTCCTGGAAAAGTTGCGTATGAATAAATGATCGCATGAATATATAAAATATTCAAATATTTGTTAATAAAGCGGGTGATATGAAAATTAGGTTTGGAAGAAGTTGTCTATTTGTCATTTCTTTTTTATTTATCCTATGCGTTCCTGCAATATCTAAAGCGATTGTCCCTTATGCTCTTACAAAGACTTTGACACAGAGAGTTGCTTATCAAGTTCTTGCAGATCGTGTGCCTGGGCTTTGTCGAGTTTTATATTCAAGCTCTTACCATAAAGACACAGCGTTTCAGTTTGTATGTTCAGGGGTTTTAATCAGCCCGCGACATGTGCTTACCAGCGCAAGCTCACTAAACGCTCAGTTTATGAAACAGGCTTTAGGTGGAACGGTCTCAGTTTCCTTTGAGCTGCAAACAGAGACGGGTATTTTAACGAGCAACTATCGCGCATCAAAGTTTACACCACACCCTGGCTATCACGGTGTAATGGATGCCTTTGACCGGGCTGAAGCAGATCCTGAGCTTTATGTGGGGGCAGGTGTTAAAGATGAAGCGTTAGCCGCATTTGATTTTGCATTGCTAGAGCTGGAGGAACATGTCTCCCCAGATCATGCACAGGTTGCAAAACTTCCCTTAATTCCAAAGTTTGAGAGCGATAGCGTGTATGTCCATGCTTATAAAGACCTTATTGTTGCGGGCTATGGATGCGTAGGTATTGGAATGAATGATCCCAGTTTCAGGCCAGGATATGCGATGCGTATGCCGTTGGCGGTGCTTGAACCGTGCATAACTATCAAAGAAAAAGAAGATGCTTGTTTGTTGGTCGGGCATAAATTAGGAGCATGTGTGAAATCAAAGCATGCTGGGCATTTATCAGATGTTGAAAAGTATATGTATCAGTATTTCCTGCGCTATAATTCGTTGGATGGCTATGAGCTAGGACGATTAGATACAGGTGATGCGGGGGGGCCTGTTTTCAATTCTGAAGGCGTATTGGTCGGTATTGTCGCGGGCACTGCGAGCAGTGCGAATCCAGATGCTTGGGATAGAATTATTTTAAGTTCACTGATCTCCCCACGAACAGAAATATTGCGTGATGATCTAGGAAATTTTTTAGAAGTTGCTGGTTTTTTTGATAAAAATAATGAATAAGAGAATAAGTGAAAAAGGAGAAATATATGAAAAGTATCAAGTTTATACGGTTTTTTGGTTTGTTTTTATTGTTTGTAACCGTTGCCCATTCTGGTGTTTATGCGGGTAAGGGGGCGTTAGAGCTTTTAAATAGAATTTATCATTTTCCAACAGTTTGTACGATTGGTGGTTTCATTACTTCTAAATGGAGCAATGACCAAGTTATTGTAAATGCCTTAGGTGTTCAGATTGGCGCCAAGCATGTTTTGACGACCACCGGCGGTGTAAAAGAAGTTATTGATCACTCTTTATATCATGAAAAATCAGCAAAATCACTAGAACACGAAACAGCAAATGTTCTTGTTTCTAATCTGGAACGTGAGAGTCGAATTGCCAAAATTTATATGCCCATGACCTCTGAACAACGTCGCGTACTTAAGGGTAAAGAGTCAAAGATCCCACTAGGTATTACAGGGCATGACAATCGTCACCCATCAGAACAACTCGCACTTTTAGAGCTTGTTGATCCATTTGATGAAATGCCTATAAAGGCTACAATTGCAGGAGAGAATGATTTTGTTATACCAGGTGGAAATCCTTTGGTTTGGGAAGATCTTATTGTTGGTGGCGTCTGTAGAAATACTAGAGATGATGGTTTTGAGAGCACGTTGTTGCGCGTGCCTTTTGCACTTGCTACAAACAAGAAGAAAGATCCAAAATCTGAGGAACACTGCTTAGCGCTGGCGAGTATTTTACAAAAGGGAGTTGATCCAAGGATCTTCTTACAAGCTTATAATCCTGTTGATGTTGGGGGAATAAGTCCTGATGAGATGGATGAACTTGTGATGCTTTATCAATCTTATTTAAGTGAAAAAATAGATGAGCAATGGGCGCTGGAGCAGCTGCTTGAAGGTGCACCGGTTTATAGTGATACAGGTGCGCTGTTAGGGCTTAAATTATCAGGAACCCCAATTAGTTACCGGTGTAAGGAAATTGTCGGGTCTTTTCCCATCGTTACTTTATGTGATCCGCAAACTTTTGAGCTTCGTCAGGGTTTTGAAGAACTGCTTGCTGTTGTTGATGAGGATATGGATGAAGAATTGGACTTTAAAGAAATAGAAGGGATGAAATAGAAACTATGAAAATATTGAAACTGTATGGATTGCTTTTGTTGGTTGCGATGTTAATGCCTTCTGAAGGCCATTCTGGTGTAAAAGGTCTTACGAACAAACTGCCAACTGTTTGCCGGGTGATAAGCCCCCCTGAAGTGAAAAGAGGGCTTGATCTTTCAGGAGTGGTGTTAACGAATAAGAATGTACTAACTAGTGGGGTTATGGATCGTAGACCCAGGCACCAATCAGCAAGAGTGTATGTAGAAGGTAATGAGCATTCAGTTGCTAAGATCCATATGCTTCCCTATGGAGAGAAACATAGAACCTTATGGAGCGATAGTCACCCAGGGGTGAGTTGGACGCCTTTATTCAGGCAAGAAACCCATGAAGAGCTGACAATCCTGGAACTTAAGGAACCAATTTCACAAGAAGTCCAAACGCCTGTTTTTTATTCAGGTGTGCATGATGAAGAACATGGATTCTCTTCGAATTGGAGGCTTTTTGTCTGGGAAAATCTTTTAATGACAGGAGCAGGGGAGTCTGATCTCGGTGAAATAAAGCTCTGTTCATTGACATTACCTTATGCGCTTTTTCCTAAAGGAAAAGAAGAAGAAAATTGCATGCGGCATTGCATGTTACTCGGTATGCCTTTTAATGAAAATGCAGATCCTGAAAATTTGTTTTCAAGTTGTCATCCTGTGGATATTGGAAAATTATCTGAGGCAGAACAAGCTTACTTAAGAAAATTATATCAAAAGTGCCTGGCTGATGGAGGAAATGTTTGGGCCCTTAAACCAAGCGATCAAGGTGCCCCTATTTATACATCTTCGGGTCAGCTTTTGGGTCTTTGTTCTGAGGAACAATGTTTTGGAGAAGAAGGTAAAATAATAAATGGTGCATTTCCTATTATAACGTTGATTGATCCAGAAACAGGACGTTTGCGTGATGATGTGGTTCAGCTTTTTGACACAGCCGGTTTATCGATTACAGATGACGGTATACTACTTGCGAAAGAATAAAAAGGAGATAGAAATGAAGAACAAAAAAATACTAACAGTTTGTGCTTTGGTTTTATTGGGCGGTATTGCTCTGCCGTCAAGTGGCCATGCTGGTGGTGGTCAGAACCTGGTACGTCAATTGACTGGTGAATTTCCAAAAATTTGCCGCATTTTTGGCCGAAATCCAGTTGCTGTAATGGCTGGAAGGCATCGAAAACCACTTAATTGTACAGGAACGATGTTAAGTAATAAGCATGTTTTGACAACTGTTGGATCTTTACCCTGGCATGTTTATCATATGGATGAAGTGCCAGGAGAGATTCCTAGAATTTATGCGAAACCACCTAAGGTTTATACGCCTGAAGGAGAGCATAATATCGCCGAGGTTTATGTACTGCCAAAAGAGAGCCAAGATGGAATGAGCCACATGTTGCCAAAAACATATCGGAATAAAGGAGCAGAAAGAAAAGTGCATGAGGATTTGGCGATTATTAAGCTTGAGAATAGTGTCCCAGGAGTCCTCCCCCCTCAGATTAGTGAGTTTGGTTCATGGCATGAAGACGTTTGTGAAGGCCTTGTTTTAGTTTCCACTAAGAGTAGAGGTGGACATCCTATATTTCTTAGGATTCCTTTTGCCCTATTCTCTCAATACACGGCAGAGAATTTTTCTAGGGAACACTGCATGTTATTGGGAACTGCCTTGAATTATGATACAGATCCAGATGCATGCGCGTCAGCGACAGTGCCTGTAAATGTTGGTTCTTTTAGCCAAGAATATCTCATGATGTTACATTCATTGTGGCAGAAGAATTATGGACGTCATATGTGCTGGGAACTTCAAGCCCATGATGAAGGGGCCCCGATCTGCGGCCCAGAAGGTCAATTGGTAGGTCTAGCTGCAACAGACCCATGCTACACCGATTTAGGTGATGAAATTGAAGGGGCTTTCCCAATCATAACGCTATGTGACCCAGAAACAGGGGAGATCCGTGAGAATGTGCTTGAGCTTTTTGATACAGCTGGCCTAGCCATTACACATGATTGTTTCCCACTTATAAAAGAATAGATGAGTTTATGTATGGTGGGGCTACAGCGTTGCTGTAGCCCCTTTTTTATGCCTTTAAAGTTTTGAATTCAGCCAATTTATTGCTGTTTTTCTTTTTAGGTATTTTATGAACTGTATAAATGGACTATCAAGGTTTAGGCTTGCGAGCTGCTCAAGTCGATCGTGGTTACTAAGTTGATGGCGATTCTTAAGATTATCAAGTTGAATCATTCGATCTCTAATAGGTTGAAGAGCTGTTTCAATTTCTTTAAGGGGAGCCCCGCTCTTATCAATATAGTCTTCCGCTAAGGCGATAAGTGGCTCCACATTCAAGAAATATCCGAGTGTTTCTCGAGTATTTTCAAGCGTAGAGCACCTTAGAAAAGTACTGTAGAGCATTCCAATGTTAATCGTTTTTCTCAGTCTTGTAGAAGCCTGATAAAGCGCAGTATATTTATGTTCTGGGGTAGCTTGAGAGCTATGGATAATGGTAATAACAGCGATGGCCGCAATAGACACTTTAGATGAAATGTATGCAGCTCGGTTGTCCTCTTCGTAACAACAGAGCTGCTCGAGATAGTCTTCAGGAAATTTCTCATGGGCAAGAATACATGCAATAACTCTAGCTGTTAAGGGGAGGCGTTTTGATGTGTACGCCATACCAATTTGTATGAAAAAATCTAAGGTTTCAGCGCTAATTTCGCTTTGTTTTAAAAGACTTATGAGATATAGCTCTCGATCACGGGGCGATAAAGCAACTGCTGTTTGTGTGAATAAAAAGAATAGAGCGCGCACAACTTCATCAGAAATTCTGCAGAATTCTAATTCTTCTTCATAGTTCTTTGTTAAAATCAATTGGTGACACCCGTCTCCCAAAATTTGATGAATACAGAATGCTGTAAGTGCCTGAATACAATACGTATGCGAAGTAATGTTTGTATCTTCTACGGTAATTTCCTGGTCAACTGATAGGAAAGTAGATGCAAGTAACTCTTTGTTTTTAATGGATTTTGAGGTGTCAGACTGAAGGTGAAATGCGAGTTCAGTAAGCTGCTGAATAAGCATTAAATCTTTAGGAACATCACTTCTGACTGTGTTGGAGCGGTAGATGCCGTGGGAGAGTATACTCCATAAATTATCAGGGTCTGAAAGATCAATATGATCTGCACATATAGGAGATGGATGGTAGGGTGTTTCAACACCTGTCATCATCGCATGGTTTGTTCCTGGTGCTGCAATAAGTATAAGCCCAAAAATAAAAAAGTGTTTTTTAAGGTTTCTCATGATCTTTATTTATCCTTTGTTGTTAAGTTTATTTAATTTAGCGCTGATTCTTTTATGCGTTGTAGCGTCTTATCACGCCCTAAAATAAGCATTAGGTCGTAAATTCCAGGCGCATTAAGTGTGCCTGTTAGGGCTGCACGTAACGGCTTTCCAACATGGGGAAATTTGAGATTGTTATCGGCCAGATAGGTTTTTATGAGTGCCTGTAGGGTATCTTTGGTCCAATTTTCGAGGTCTTTTAGTTGATCTGAAATCTGAACAAGATGTGCCTTGGCTTCTTCAGTAAGGGTCGCTGCTGCATCCGGTTCGATACTCAATAGCCCTGGTGTCAAAATAAAGTAAGCTTCACTTGTCAATTCCACAAGGTTTTGCGCTCGAGTTTTTATGGTGCTCATTGCTGCCATAAGTTGCTGCTGAACTTCTGCTTCAAGTGGAGCATTAATGAAAGGTTCGATCCACTGCACAAGTTGTGCATCATCAGCCGTGTGAAGGTAATGTGCATTGGTCGACATCAGACGTGCTTGATCAAGACGGGAAGGGGACTTGCCGACCGACTCCAGCCCAAACCACTCGATGGCCTTGTCCGTTGGAATGATTTCGTCATTACCATGACTCCACCCCAGACGTAGAAGATAGTTGCGCATGGCCTCTGGCAGAATACCAAGGTCACGATAATACTCCACCCCGAGGGCCCCGTGACGTTTCGACAGCTTCGCACCATCCTCACCATGAATCAGCGGAATATGCG
>CAYGJW010000095.1:0-6469 GCA_964350415.1 uncultured Alphaproteobacteria bacterium | reverse complement strand
CTCCTTAATAATTTGAACTGGGGCATGCGCACCCGCCATTTCACGCCAAATATTCCCATCAAAATAAACGGGTTTTGGAAAATCACCGCCAGTGCATAAAACGACGGTTCCTGCAATGGATTTTGCCGGCAGGCTCGATGCATCCAAAGAATTCAACATGCAATGGGAACCCAGCTTTAACAACTGCCGCCAGGCTGATCTGTGATACGCGAACAGCCCAGCTTCATCCTCGACCCAAACCTGCAAACCATTCACAGGTTTAAAGAACACCCAAACGCCATCTATTTTTTGTGCAAATTCATTGTTATGACCAAGCCATTCATCTGTTGCGCCTGGGTAACATAAATAACAATCGCCCTCCGCAGCATCAGCTGGGGGCTGTTTCCTACGGCGGCTGATAACGGTTGCTTGTGCATAGACATCCAAGCGTTGCAGGCTTTCATTGTGTGTGATTTCTTTTTGTGACTGGTTTGTTCTTATGAAAGGCAAACCAAGCTTATGTGTTTCATTCATATAATTACATGCTCCCCGGCGCCGCGACCGACGCTTTCACTGACTTGATATATAATCAGCTCTAAGCGTTGCTGCGGTGAACCAAAATCCTCTATTTGTTGTATATTGCTATAGGTAAATTGTGGCTGCTCAAGCCCCTCTAGCGCACGAATTGGCTGGCCATCTTTTAAAATAACCAGATCATACCGTGCGTAAGGCTCGATCAGTGGTGTATCGACACGATCGCGCCATCCGCCATGGATACGCGCGCGCCGAATCCATGAAATCTCTGCGTCACCATTTTCAAGCCGTCTACAGCGCACCTGACAAGGAGACCAAGGTTTCAGCCCCTCGCCGGTAATTTTCACCCGATAGATTGGTGCATTTTCCAGTGGCTGGCCCACAGACACCACTTTATAAGTGACTTCTGCGCCGATCTCTTCAATAGAATGGGGAACCTTAAACAGCGACGCTTTTTTTAGCAGCACACATCGATCCCCAGGCTTATGCTTACCTACAGCATGTTCTGTATTTTTTCTACCGCGTAAAAGCTGCTTTAAGGTCCATATATTGCCGCCTTCACAAATGGCGCTCTGAAATTGTATGACTTCATCACCAACAAGCAACGCATTCTCGCCATTTAAAACGGCGTATTCATCCCGTGATTGCAAGTTTGCTGCATTGAAAAATTCGACCTTAATTTCAGTTGCCCGGTCCCAGCAATGGGTTGGGCCAGCAGGCAAATCGCTGACAAGCTTGCCGTGATCAGCTTCACCTGATGCAGGAAGTGTCAAAAGATGTTCATCACCCCCTTGTGAAACCTTATAAACTGCAGCACCATGCCAGCCTGCGCTTAAGCCACCGCAAGCCAGGTAAAACCCTGTATCTTCTTTGTCCTCCGTTAATGAGGGCAAGCTCAGGAAATAAGCTTGCGTGGGACCAGGAAGATCTAATGTTTCGGCTACCACAGGCACCATGCTGCCTTTTGCCGTGCTGTGATAATTTTCTAAACACTCAGCGACACCCTGCACCTTAATCAGGCTATTGGCACCAATATCCATTGCCGTGATGCGGATCAATGCCCCGCATGCGCCGACAAGATCAATGACATCTCCCACGTCCAGCGCCAGGTATTTAGGCGGTAAATAAAATGTATAGGTATGTCGCTGCAACCAAGCCTGAGCCAACTGCCGTTCACTCAGTTGCTTAGCCTCATCGGCGTTCATTGCAATTGGAAATCCTAAGTTGCATTGCTGTACCGTGCTTAAATCATGGAACCGGGCTGAGGCCTGTATACTGGTTTCATATGCCCGCTGGACATCTGAATAAATCACATTAATTTTTTTAGGTATTTCAATATCTTGTGATATCATTTCTGATAAATCACCATAGGAAAAATCTTTATCTGAATTACTGACAGCACAAGCGGATTCTTCAATGGCAATGGGGACAGCATCTGCAAAGTATTTAAAGACCAAACCTTCTTCTGATTCTGTACAACTGAAATCAAAAGCTGCAGACAGCGTCTCAATCACTTCACGCGCTGTTGTTTGTTGGCTAAGCGCAATCCCATGCACAGACCTATTGCCCAGCCTAAACTGGTCTTGGCCATTGTACATGCGGGCTCTGTCGACGATATCCTGAAGGATATCTCCCAGCAGAACCTGCTGCGTTTCAACGCGATCTAAGTTCAAACAATATAAGCCGCGATCTGTCCCCCACACGGCATGACACCATGGATCGTACACAAAGCCTTTAGGGCTGCATTTCCAGAGCTTATGCGCGTCATATTCTTCTTCGATCTGCATAATACGGGTATTGACCTTATAAATTTTTGATCCTGAATATGTCCAAATTGTCCCGTAACAAGCCGTCTGGTTTAAAAATGCCGAGTGCGAGTAGGTTCCTGTGGTGCATCCTTCAAGCTCACCCCGCACTTTCAGGGTTTCTTTATCCAGCTTCAGCAGGCTTTTTCCGCACCCCAGCAAATAACACTGGGTTGCCTGGTCATAGGCAATCGCCCCCCGCTTTCCATATCCAGTAATGCAGTGATGTTCATAACCACCCAAATCATTGAACTGCGTTAGATAAAAACATTTTCCATTTTTTGGATATGTTAGAAGCGTTGGGTTGCCTTTTTCATCAAGGGTAAATTGCCCCAGCTCCCCAAAGCTTTTTCGTCCTTCTGGACTTTTAATTGTCCAGTGCAGGGGCTGCAGGCTTTCTTTTAAAAATCCGCATATTTCGTGCCCTAAGCTATCAACGACGAAAACATAATTATCATTACAAATAAGATCAGCGTAAATCGATTTATGCGCCTTACAATCCGCCATATTATGCCGTTTAAGCTCCAGGCTCCCTGCCTCAAAAACAGCAATGAACGAGCGTTCTTTCACAGATAAGCAAACATAAAGCTCGTTATGAATATCATCGAGATACATTTTGCCCACAGATTTCACAGAAAAATCAGAAAAATCGCGATCATCTTTAATGTTTTTTTCTAAAATAACGCGGCCCGACATCCTGTCTATTTTACTAATAACGCCAGAAAATTCATGATACAAAAACGGACTATGCTGAGATAACACATGGTTATCATGCTGTAATTTACGGATAGCTACTTTCTTTTTGGAATAAACAGGCTTGGCTTTTTGTGCAATTTCGCACTCAATAATGGGGATGCGATTACCAAAATCAGCCAGGGGTAGATCCTCAAAAACAATATAACTCAATCCTCTAAATGCAGGAGTTTTTCCAACTCCGCATTCTGCTTCGATCATATAATCAGGCTGTTGTTTTTCATCCCCATTGTAAAATCTAAATTGGCATGCATAACTATGCAACGCCCCTTGATTCATTGAAGCGGCGTCATAAATCAGTTTACCATTCGCCCATATCTTTAGCAGCTTATCCATCGGCCCTTCACACAACCCCAGGGCGAAATTCCCCGCATAGGTGTAATACTTACCGCGAGCCTTACTCATCTTAGAATTTTGCGTCACAGTATGTGACGATTCAGCAATTGGCATTGCCCAAATCAGATTGCCCTGAACTCGGTGCGAACCGTAAACAACGGGTATCGACTTACCATAAGTTGATGTTTGAACGGACAAGTCATTAAGCCTAGGTCCTAACTGTCTTGTTGCTGTTTTTCCACCCAGGAATCGGTTACCTAATAAGGACCCCACGACCCAGCCCGCGTTTGCACTCAATCCGATCGCCGAAGCGCCAAGTGCACCAATAGAAGCAATTGCAAGAGTTGCCATTTTCGACCTCAAAAAAAAATATTGACCCACAACTCAGAGGATGTATATTTAAAGATATACAACTTAAAATAGAAAAAACCTCTAAGGGAGAGAAATTATGAACACATCACCAAACCATTCAACACAATCTAAGATTGCATCTGAATCAAACAAACAACCACTCAACCAGGAAGTTCTAAATAATCTTACAAACGAAGATCTGATTGAAAAAATTAACAAACTGACTCAAGACATCGAAGCTCATAAAGTTCTACTTCTTAGTCTCAGCGGCATGGTGCATGGATTAATCCGTTCTAGCACCATTGACCGCGTCAATGTTCTTAGTTTTATCCAATCAACCAGCTATTCAGAATCCCATGATATTATTAAACAGGCAGAAAATCATGCCCGCATTATTATGAGCGACGCCTCTACCCGCAACCGATCTAACGCCGACGATGCGGAATATATTGTTGAATTTTCAGACGAGTAATTCTTTAAATCCATTACCTGGCGCACACTCCGTGCGCCAAATCCCAAACCACCTGCAACCTTCACCGCGTATAAAAAGCAAGAGTTTGAGGCGGCTCCAATGCAAAAAGTAATTCTTTTGAGATGAGTTTTAGGCAAACCTCGCTAAGGCGTACTTCTGGTACGTCTAAGAGGTTTAACGACAAAATCACTCAAAAGAATTACTTTTTTGATTCGCGGTGGATGATATAGAGCCCACTCCCAACAATAACCACAGCCCCAAGCATCGAAACCATGGATAAAAGATCGCCCCAAATTACATACCCAAACAGCATGCTCCAAATTAAGGAGGTATACATGAAAGGCGCTGCGACGACGGCTGGAAGCCTTTTGTAACCAAGGGTCAAAACATATTGCCCTAGGGCACCAAGTATCCCGATGATAACAAACACCCCCAGATCTGCTGTAGCGGGGGTTTGCCAGCTCAGCAGCTTGCTTTGTATCCCAATAATATTAACAACAAGTAAAATAATACCTCCGGCAACAACTGCGAATAATGTATTATAAAATACAATTGTTACTGGGGTTTCCGTCCTGGCAAGTCTGCGTATGCTGATCATCGCTAAGGCATAAAAGAACGAGGCCCCAAGTCCAACGAGCACGCCTAATTGCCAAAAATTACTGCCGCCACCTGTGACAATAACAATACCGATAAAACCAATGACAACCGCAGCAAAACGATGGGGCCCGACACGTTCTCCCAACAAAGGGACAGATAGTGCCGTAATAAAAAAGGGCCCTGAATAACTAATGATCGATGCCTCTGCTAACGGCAACAGATGCAGCGTATAAGCCAGCAACGACAAGGACACGACACCAAAGACGCCACGATAAAAGTGCTCTTTCATGCGATGGGTTCTTAGCTGCCGCCAGCCGCCCATCAAAGGAATCATTGCAAGTACCGGCAACATACTGAATAAGTTACGAAAAAAGGCCAACTCCATACCAGAGTACGCATCGCCTTTAAGCTTAAAAACCACATTCACCATTGAGAAACAAAAAAAGGCAGCAATAATATACAGCGCACCCACAGCAACCGTCTTGAAGTCTTTATGCCTATGGAGTGTTGTTCTCATTATGCATTCCTAACATGTATAAGACACGATAGCATTTTTCAGAAAGTAAAACACGTGGTTATTCTGGACATCCAGTCCGCTGACAACCGATGCTCAACCACTTTTCCCAGCGGTTTATAAGCGTGAATAAGCGTTAAGTTTTTATGATAATCACTACCTATAAAACCTAAATGAATCGGCTCTCTTAAATAACGCATCACCGCAATTTGACCCGGAACAACCCGGTCACTTTCTGCTTTTTTCATGTGTTTATAACACTGCTTTAAAACGATATTTCCCCTCGGGGTTTCTGGGTATATGGGCATCACGTAATCTGATGTTGGATAACAATCCTGGTACACGCCAACAATCAGCCCTGCGCAGTCGGCGCCCCCTATATTATCATTTGTTTTTCGCATTCGCCCCTGGTGCAAAAACGGGGTACCAATCCAGCTCCTTGCTTTTGCAATAATGTCAGCAGCATCAATCATTTGAGTGTTTTCTGCAGTGCATCAAAACCAGGAACAAAAGGTTCGCCCCTGAAATTAAGTGCGTTATTAAATACGGATGAACAGCTTTCAAAGGACCGGTTACAGCCTGGGGAGACCTCACAGACATCACCCACTTCCAATTTGCCATGCAAAGGCAAGAAAAGCGTTATGGCCTTGCTTTTAGCATCAAAATATTTAATTTCATGCTCCTGTCCTTCGAACACGCCGGTTTTCCATAGAATTTTACCGCCGTCTAGACACCCAGCGGTCTTATCTTCAAATTTTAATTCCAGGTGCTGTGTATCAATAATTTTTTTCACAACAGCTTTACGCTGAAATTTTTTAAGATCTATTCCGCAGCGGACATCCCCCAATTGCGCCCGGCAAAAAGGCGTATAAAGATCACCAATTGTCCGCTCAAATCCTTGAGTAATACCGCGCATTTCAACAACAAATCGGCCACCTACCAGCTGTACATTACCGAATGACCCCGATCGCAGGTGCAACTTACCCATCGATAAGTCTTGGTAATTAACCATAAAAATATCAATTTTTGCCTGGTCATAAAGACCGCGTTTTAAGTCGTCTTCTTTAAGTGCATTATCGTCGAAAAATCCTTGGATATCCAAATTATTAGGACTCAAGTTTTCTGAGT
>CAYGJW010000094.1:0-6512 GCA_964350415.1 uncultured Alphaproteobacteria bacterium | reverse complement strand
CTGGGTGGAGGTTTTTCAGATTAAAGATGGCAAGATCATCGGAGCGGAGACGCTGCCGTTGGTTGTTGACCAAATTGGCATTGGCGCTTATCTAGGGAAGCTTTCACAAGATCATGCCTTTTGGTATGCGTTGCTTGCGATCTTGATGGCCGTTACCGCAGGCTGGGGTGCAAACGTTATCTTCCGAAGAAAATAAGGCTTGCACCAGTTTTTGGTTTATTGCTGAGCTGTCTGAATCATATCAAGATTAATCCTAAGGCTTAAGCAGAATCTTTGTAAATACTGATTTGTTGGCCTATAAAGTTTATTACTTTTCCCATGGGGGATATGCGATGAAAATGTATGGATATTGCCAGAGCTATCTTCTGCTTCGATATAAAAAGAATTCCCCTTTACCCATGTACTACAGCCCATTTTTGCAAAAGCCTGCTGAGCATGTGTGTACGTAAAATGATGAATTTTTTTCTTTCCCAGTCCGAATAGAGATTCAAAAAATTCAATGTGATCTGCATGTGGTTTATATAAACAAGTCTTTTTACCCATAAGACTTCCCATCATAGAGGCTATGTTTGTTTTCTTATGGCGCACACTATGCTTATTTTCGCGGTCTTGCTGCCAGCGTTCTTTTTCCGCTTGTATGTCTAGGTGCGTTTGATTGTCATATAAACCGTTGTTTTCTTCTGCTGCATTTGAATTCTCATCATCAGAGTCACTTGAATCTGATTCATCATTTTCAATATCTGGAAAATCAATTGTTTCCAATGTTTCTTCTGAAGGTGCGATACTCTTATTTTCATTGTTCTCAGTGCTCCTCATGAGTGGTTGCTTCAGAAGATTTTTAATGTTTGAATACTGCATAAGAATCAAAGCGTTACTGTCTCCCTCTTTTATAGCTTGTTGGACGATGTCCATATTTTCAGAAAAACAATCGAAGCCATAATCTTGGAAAGCAAAGCGTGCAACGAGACAAAAAATGAGGCGCATATTCAGCGACTTTTGCGCTTTTTTAACGAGGGGCTCTAACATTTGACGGGCTTCTTCAGTCGAGCCAATTTTATATTGTAGACGCAGCATAAAACAAAGTGCGAAGTATGCTTCTTTAACGGTCGGATCAATGGTTTTTGTTTTTTCTATTATTGTAATGAATTCTTTTGCATCTTTTTTGTTTTTTATGTTTTCCATAGACACTTCGATAAGTTTTAGAACTAAGAAGGGCGGTGCGGAATCTATGTTTGCTTTTACATAGGAAATGCTCTCCAAAAACTCTGGGCATTTTGGAAGGCGCAGACAGCAGCTCATAAACTTAAGCTTAGTATCTTTGTCAAGAATATCCTTGTGCTTTTTGAATATATTATAAGCTATTTCAACTTGTTTTTGGTCTGTAGAAAGGCACTTGATTTGAGCATATTTTACAATAGCATCTGGTGATTTGAAGCCTGCATTGTGCGCATCCAATAAAGCCTTCGATGCTTCATTTTTTTTGCTGGGGTCTTGGTCATCAAGAAGGATGGAGCCTTTTGTATAAAGGGCCAGGGGGATGTTCTCTTTACAAAGGGGCTCTAAAAGCTCTAATACCTCTTCACGATCTTTTTGATGTATTCCTTTTTCTCCAAGCAAACGAATAAGTGCAAAGCGTGGTAATACATGACCTCCAAGCTTAATCGACTTACGGTAATAGTGCTTAGCCTCTTCGATATTTTTAGGGTTTGAGGATAATTGAATAAGAGAATCTGCATAGTCATAATAGGAAAGTTGATGGGCTTCTCCCTTGCTAAATGCATATTTTAAGATGCTGCAAATTTTTTCATTATTACGATTCCTGCCCTTCGTTGAGGCAAACATTTTATAAGTCCAAACGGGTTGATAAAATTCTTGAGCGGGCAGTTTTTCACAGACATCGTACAGATACTGATTGACCGCATCGGTATCTTCATAAGTAAGTTGGTTGTATTTGGTTCCGTAATAGATTCTGCTGGCCGCAGACTGATCACCATTTTGTAGGGATATTACTGATACGCTGCATATTGGCATTGAAAATATGTTGTTTAAGAAATTATTTAGATTCTTATCTTTATTTTTTAAAAAATCATGCAATTTTCTGCTTACTACACCAAATGTAAGCAGCTCGTTGGGGGGGATTTTTGCATAGGCTGGGTAGTTTTTTTCTAAAAATGATTGTGTCGTCTTCGGTATGCTGGTGTATAAATCTATTTTCGATAAAAGATTGATATCAGACAAAGCCTTAAAGGGCGGGAGTGTTCTATAGATCCAAGGGTAGAATGTGCTCGCATGTTGAATGTTTTTGTTCTTAAAAAGTTTGAATGCATCGAATTTTTGGATTTGAGTTAAATTATTTTCAAAAAGATTTCCTAGTAAAACAGCTGCCCTCGCGCATTTATTAATTATAATGAGGGATATGAGCTGCTTGAGTGCTGCATCTTTTTCAGAAATTTTGATATGCTTCTTTGTTTTACAGCCCGGAATTGTGTTTTTCCCCTGAATAGTCATATAAGCGAGTGATGCTTTTAAAGCATTTTCAGACTCAGCCAACCATTTGGGCGGAACTGAGGCATAAGGCAGGGTGTACGTGACGCTCGGATTCTTATGTTTATAAAGGTATTTAAGGTATGCAAGGCTAATAGTAGATCCTCGCTTAGCATAACTGCTCAGGAATCGTTCTGCCTTATCAAATTGACTGTTTTCAAAAAGTTCAAGCGCCATTGCATAGTTTGCTTGACAGTTTTTAACAGGCAAGAAAAAAGTAGCTAAAAAAAGCGCGAAAGAAAATTTAATAAAATATTTAATCATTTTAATATCCTTAATTTATAGTAATAATGATGATTTATGGCTTGTTTTATTTCAATTGTAAAGTTTTTTGTTGTAGTTTTATGAATTTATGTTGTTTTGATGATTTTTTATGTTATTGGAATGTGTTTTTATTATTGCATTTTAATGTAGAGATCATAAATGCATTGACTCTTTCCTTAAGGGGCGTGTAAAGTCGCCATCGTTGCACCTGTAGCTCAGCTGGATAGAGTGTTGCCCTCCGAAGGCAAAGGTCAGAGGTTCGAATCCTCTCAGGTGCACCAATATGGGATTATCTTCGCAGCTCTCCATCGTCATTGCGCTTCTCGTGTACCATAAAAGTACACGTCGAATCTTATTCCTCGTATAGCTACAAACCTAAGCCCATATATCTTAGCTGCTTATCTTTGCGGTTCTTCATCGTCATTACGCGACGAGCCCCAATATCAAAAAACGATATACATAAAATAAATCAGCTCTATATTAGTTTTGTGCACTTAGATAGGGGAGAGAATGCATGTCATACGATTCTAATAATATCTTCGCTAAAATTTTACGTAATGAGATTCCTTGTCAAAAGGTCTATGAGGATGATTTTGCCCTCGCATTTAACGATATTGCGCCGCAAGCCCCCATTCATATTCTGGTGATTCCAAAAGGTGCTTATCAAAACTATGCTGACTTTATTGATCGCGCAGGGGCGAATGAAATTGGCGGCTTTTTTAAAGCATTGCAAGCTGTTATTCAAGAGCAAAAGCTTGCAGAGAACGGTTACCGAATTTTAGCGAACCATGGGGTGCATGCAGGTCAAGAAGTGCCGCATTTCCATATGCATTTATTTGCAGGTAAGCCGCTGGGGCCGATGCTTACTTAAACTATGTTCTGTTCTCCTTAATTTAGGAATTACTTTTTAGAAACAAATGGTTAAGGGGTGTTCTTCCCCTTGCATCGTCGTTATCTATACTGTCCATATTATTTTGAGTGCATATTCGTATGTTATTGATAAGGCAAAGAAAATTAGGATAAAGGCTTTTTTCCTCATTAAAACATAAAGAGCATAAAAAAACCGCCCAAAATAGGGCGGCTTCTTCGTGATCAAATTTGAAAGCGATTTAAGCGAGCGCTTTTTTAGCTTCGGCTGCAATCGCTTCAAATGTTTGCGGCTCACGGATAGCAAGGTCTGAAAGAATCTTACGATCAAGCTCAATATTGGCTTTCTTAACACCGTTCATGAACTGTGAATATGTAAGGCCGTGGATGCGGCTTGCTGCGTTAATACGCTGAATCCAAAGTGCACGAAATTCGCGTTTTTTGTTACGGCGATCCCGGTACGCATATTGGAGCGCTTTTTCGACCTTCTCAATAGCAATCCGGAAGCAATTTTTATTGCGACCACGGTAGCCTTTGGCCATTTTGATGATTTTTCTGTGACGTTTATGGGTCGTGACCCCACGTTTTACTCGTGACATGGTAAATTCCTTTAAATAATATTTAGTGGTTAGGGAGCATACGGCGTAAACCGTTTACATCAGATTCATGCACTAGGAACATACCACGTGCTTGACGTTTCATTCTTTGCGGGCGCTTTGTAAGCATGTGGCGCTTGCGAGAATGACCTATTTTAAATTTACCTGCTGCGTTCACGCGAAAACGTTTTTTCGCACTACTGTTTGACTTTAACTTAGGCATTTTATCTCCTTAATATAACGCATTAGCTGGCCAGGCATGCCGACGCTCTGACTCAGTTAGGAAGCCATTTATAGCAGCTTACAAATAAAACTCAAGCAAAAAGGGCTCAGTTTCCTTCTTTTTGGCTTTTAGTCGATTGAAGAATGGGTAATTGGACGCCTGAGATTTTTTGCAAACGAATTAAAGCGAGTGTTGTATCTAATGATAGCTTAGATCCCTTTGGAAGCAATGAAGGAAGGAGGGAGTTGACGTAGGCTTGGTCTTGTGTGGAAAGTCTCTTATAGGCCTTTAGGATCAATTTAAAGCCTTTTGCTGTATCTTGTTTTGCGCCGCGGTTGCCTTTCACCAGGCTAATACCATAAAGATAGCGCATCCAAGGATGGCCGAATCCAATTAAGGTGCGTATTATTTCGAGAGCCTCATTGCTAAGCGGCTTTTGGGTGCGCATACCAATAAGAGGTGTCAGCATTTCTTTTAGAATATGCTCATGGATCTGTGGTTTAAGAGCATTGTGCTTAATATAGGTATAAATTGAGCGGCTCGCATTATGGAAGCTGTAGGTATCAGAAATATCGATTAAAGACCAGATTGAATCGAGCGTTTCTTTTGGAAGCATGCGGGCAATCACATTTTGTTCGGGAAGCTTATCCCTGATGTTTTTAAAAGAAACATCGCTTTGGGAATTGAAAATTATAGTTTCTTCAGGAAAATAGGAAATAAATTGCTTAAGCCCGTTTTGTTTAAGCAGGTCATATGTAGGAAGAGGGTTTGAGCTGGCAAAAACCCAGGACGACGGTGTAAGGAAGTTTAGAGTTAGAAATAGATATAATACATTTTTCATTGAATTGTCCTCACAGAGGTTTTTCATATGTATTATTATAGCATTAATTTGTAATTATATTAAGTGTTTGCGGATTTTTATTGTATTTTTTCAATGAAAAACCACAGATTTTTAAGGTCTGTGGCTTTTTTATGGTGTGTATTGTTGTTGATTCTACATAAAATCTTTTTCAAGATCTGTTGTTGATTCTTTACCTACTTTGTCATAGTTCTGTTTCATCCAGTTTTCAGCATATTTGCGCCCAACTTCTTTCAAGTGAATCAGGAATTCCCACTCGGAATTAAGCTTACTTGAGAAGCCAAGTTCCTGGAATTCTTTTTCCGCTTTGATGTTATGCATATTCATGCGTTTCATGCCGGATTTCTCTTTATCAATAACGCCTGTATCGATTAGGTTTGTGATAAAGGTAATGGCCCTAAGTTCCCGTAACATCGAAGCGTTTGATGTGATCTCATTAAGCCTGTCCATGATTTCCCGAGCTTTGGTCGGCAGATGTGGACGGTTAACAGGATTAATTTGTATCAGCATTAAGTCTGCAGCTTCACATTCTTCGATAAGTGGGAAGAATACAGGGTTGCCAATGAATCCACCATCCCAATACATGTCACCATCAACTTCAACTGCGCGGTGTAGGAAAGGTAGGCAAGCAGAAGCGAGCATTGATTCGGCCTTCAGGTCCCCGGATTTAAAGACTTTTAGTTTTCCGCTGTTCACATGTGTTGCACATAGAAAAACCTTCGGGCCCTTATTCTTATTAACAAGATCGAAATCAAATACTTCTTTAACAACGTCACGTAGTGGGTTGTCATCAAAAGGGTTCATTTCATAAGGGGAAAAGATCCGACTCATAAATTCAAAGGCATTAAACCCAGCAGAAGAGCTCATTGTCCATCGGCCTTGTAGACGATCTTTAAGGCCTGGCGTTAAAGAGCTGCTTTTACCCAGGTCGCTAATTTTTTTCCAAAAAAGATCCAGCATTTCGCGGCCACCCTGATTGCCGCCTTGTGCAACCCCTTGAGCAACAGCAACGGCGTTCATGCCGCCAGCACTTGTTCCGCTTAAGCCGTCAACTTCAAGGCTTTCTTCCTCAAGCATTCTGTCAAGAACACCCCATGTGAAAGCACCATGAGCACCACCACCTTGAAGCGCGAATGTCATTTTTTTCTTTGTACTCATT
>CAYGJW010000093.1:0-6556 GCA_964350415.1 uncultured Alphaproteobacteria bacterium | reverse complement strand
CTTCCAGTACTCTGGAAAATATGGAAATCTTAAATCATGCTAGTCTAGACCCTAATTTTATTATAGAGCATGCTTCAAGAATTTTTCCTGAGACCAAAGCGCGTATCCAGTCCTTTGTTGATACACCAAGGCCCTATCTTTTTACGTCAGCTGCTGTGATTAATTATGCATTGAAATATCCAGGTAAGAATACAGAGGTTTTGAGAGAGCGTGTTGGTTCGGGTGTTTATGAGGATATCAAGGAGCTCTTTAACAATGAAGATGCAGACCCTGAGCTTGTGGATGCTTTAGTTTCAGAGGAAAGCTCTAGAAATCTGCTCGGCGTACTGACCGAACATATCTATGCAGATTATATAACATCACAATATGCCAAGCCGGCTGTTATTAAGCGGATGATTTCAGAAGCAAGAAGTTGGAGGCAACAAGATAAAAAAATCGTTGTTTATGCCGCTTATCTTAGGTGTTCCTATGTCGAGCCTTCAATCATCAAGCAGTTAATCGCAGAAGCTTCTTCTTTTGTAGAGGTGAAAACTAAGTGCGCGGTTTATGTGGCTTACATGGCATACCCTTATGCAAGAATGAACGTTATTAAACAGATGCTTGAAGAAGCGAGAAAATGGAAGGGTTGTGCTTATCAGAGGCTTCTCATTCATGCTGCTTATATAAAGCGCTCAGATACAGAGTTAGCGCTTGCGAAGCAGCTTGTTATGGCTACAAATAATGTTGAGCTTACACGCAAATATTTTGTCTATGTCGCTTACATGAATCGTCCTGATGCGGATCCAAAGCTTATTGCGCAGTTAGTGCAAGAAGTAATGAGTTCACCTGTTCAATTTGGGGATGCCAATGCTAGAGAAGAGATTTATGCGGCTTATATGAATAGAGCAGATGCCGATGATGAGGTCATTGAAAATATATTTAGAGAAATTACTCAACCTGCGTTGACGTTTAACGATAAGAAGAAAGCAATTTGCATTGCGTACCTTCAGCGTCCAAATATTAGTGAGCGTCCGCTTAAGGTGATGTTTCATGGGTTAAGTAATCTTAGTGAGTGGCAACAAGATATTGCCTGGGCTTTTTGTCAGCGCCCTGACGTAAATGAGAGTTTTATGTTTGTACATTACAGAGATAGGTTTAATAGAAATTTTGGAAATCGCCATTGGGACGATGATTATGTGTAGGTAAATATTGAGAGTTTCATGTCATAAAAAAAGCCCCTTAAACTGGGGCTTTTTTTATTCAGATTATTTATTTTTGAGAGACTTTAGAATTTTTTGAGCGATATCTGTGTAGACTTTGCTGCATGGATGCTCAGGGTCTGTGATGACGATGGGTTTTCCTTCGTCGGAGGTTTCACGAACCTTGATATTGAGTGGGAGTTTGCCGAGTAGGGGAAGTCCCAGTTCTTTGGCTTCTTTTTCAACGCCTCCTGTCCCAAAAATATCACTTTCTTTGTCGCAATGGGGGCAGATAAAAGTGCTCATGTTTTCAATGAGACCAAGGGTGGGGACGCCGACTTTTTCAAACATCTTTAGACCTTTACGCGCATCAATAAGGGCAATGTCTTGCGGTGTGGAAACAATGACAGCGCCTGAAATGTCGACCCGTTGTGTCAAGGTTAAATGGGCGTCCCCAGTGCCAGGCGGCAGATCAATAACCAGAACATCTAAGGGGGCCCAGTGGACATCTTTCAGAAGCTGTTCAATGGCGCTCATCACCATAAGTCCACGCCAAACGGTGGGATTATCTTCGCCTGTGAAAAAACCAATCGACATACATTTAATGCCGTAAGCTTCAAGCGGTTGCATAGTTTTGCCATCTTCTGATGGCGGTTTACCCATGACATTTAGCATGCGCGGCAGGGAAGGGCCGTAAATATCTGCATCAAGAAGCCCGACGTTTTGACCTTGTTTTGAGAGTGCTAGAGCCAAATTAACGGCGGTTGTGGACTTGCCAACGCCGCCCTTTCCAGAAGCGACAGCGATGATGTGTTTGATGCCGGTCATTTCAAGCTTTGGCTTGGGCTGTTTCATAAATGATTTTAGATTTGTCATCGGATTCAGAACCTTTTGTAGAAAACATCTTTTGTAATTGTTATAACCTCAGGGTATTATGCTAATAATCATCCCTGATTCAAGCTTGGAGAAAGGAAATGTCCAAATGACATGGAATAATGATAATGGTTCGGGCCCCTGGGGGGGCGGAGGAAAAAGTGGTAGAAGTGGTGGCGCGCCTAAGCCACCGGACATCGAAAAGCTTTTTGGTGATGGTAAAGATCGCTTTGAAAAAATGCTTAAAGGTGGCGGTTCTCGCGGGTATCTTTTTATCGCACTTGTCGCTTTGGCCCTGTATGCCGCGACAGGTTTTTATCGGGTAGGCACTGACGAACAAGGCGTTGTTTTGCGCTTTGGTGAGGTTGTTCGTGTCACAGAGCCAGGACTTCATTATCATTTCCCCAGCCCAATTGAAAAGGTTGAGCGTCCTAAAGTGACGCGAGAAAACCGCATTGAAGTTGGATTCAGGACAAATTATTCAAGTTATGGTGAGGGTCAACCCACGGAAATTCGCGAAGAAAGTCAGATGCTGACCGGCGATGAAAATATTATTTTAATGCCTTTCAGTGTTTTGTGGCGGATTAGGGAAGCAGAAAAATATCTTTTCAATGTTCGTGATCCTGAGGAAACGATTAAAGCTGCAGCTGAAAGTGTTGTGCGCTCGATTATCGGTCAAACGAATATCCAGCAAGCCTTTACAGAAGGTCGTGGTTTGATTCAGACGACTGCTTTGACAAATCTTCAGAAAATTCTGGATAGCTATGATTCTGGGATTGAAATTAAAGATATTAAGCTGCAAAAAGCCAGCTTACCCGATACGGTTGTTGAGTCCGTGGTTGATGTGCAGCGCGCAAAAGCAGATCAAGAGCGTCTTCGCAATGAGGCAGAAGCTTATCAAAACGATATTATCCCGAAAGCACGCGGTGAATCAGAAATGAAAATCCAACATGCTCAAGGGTATAAAGAAGGAACGATCAATAAAGCAAAGGGTGATACCTTGCGCTTTAATCAGCTTTATGAAGCTTACAAGCTTGATAAAAATGTAACAAAAGAGCGTTTGTACCTTGATATGGTGGAAGCTGTACTGGGTAAGAATAAGAAAGTCATATTTGATTCAACAAAGGGTGTGCAAGGAGTGCTTCCGTACCTGCCGTTGAATGAAATGAAGCGCTCGGCTCAACGGTCAACAGCTCAAGGAGAAGGCTAATGAATAAAGGACTAACATTTCTTGGGATTTTCCTTCTTATTGTAGTTGTGCTGGCGTTTGACGCTTTATTCGTTGTGACACCAAAAGACCAAGCTCTGGTTTTCCAGTTTGGCCGTGTCATTCGTGCGGAGCAAACGCCTGGCCTGAAGTTCAAACTGCCTTTTGTTCAAAATGTTGTGCATTATGATCGTCGTATTATAGGACTTGACCTGAAGGCGAGCCAAGTTCCGCTCTCAGATGACAAGTACTTAGATGTTGATATCTTTGCCCGTTACCGTATCAGTGACCCACTAGAGTTCTATAAAAGTGTTCGTAATGAAATGGTCGCACAGGATCGCCTGAATAAATTCATTGTTTCAAGTATGCGTGGTGTGCTTGGGCGTACAACCTTGGCCGGTGTTTTGTCTGAAGAACGCGATGAAATCATGAAGAGAATTCGTGATGACGTTGCGCTTTCTGCAAATCGTCTGGGAATTGAATTCATCGATACGCGTTTAGTTCGTGCAGATCTTCCGAAGCAAAATAGCCAAGCTATTTTTGAGCGTATGAAAAGTGAACGTTACCGGGAAGCAAAAGAGTTCCGGGCCCAAGGGGTTGAGCAACAGCAGCGGATTATGTCTAAGGCTGATCGCGAGAAAGTTGTACTTTTGTCTGAAGGCGAAAAAGAAGCACAGGCTATTCGAGGTGACGGGGACCGGCAAGCAACAGAGATCTACGCGAAAGCGTTTGGTGTCGATCCTGAGTTTTATTCGTTTTATCGTTCGATGGAGCTTTATAAGTCCAGCCTACAAGATGATTCAACGCTCGTGCTTTCACCACAATCCGAGCTGCTCAAGCACTTTTATAAAAAATGAGTGTGTGGGCAAGGTATTGAAAAATAACAGATTAAACCTATATTTTCCTTAATCGTAGAATATAGGTTTAATTAATAGAGAGAATAACAATGCAAGCAAAATTCACAAAAAAAATTGCAGTTCTATTTCTTTTTACTGCAATAATTGGTCAAGCAATTCTAGCGGATAAGGCGGTGGCTTCTGCGCCTGTTTCTTTTGCGCCACTTTATGAAAAATTACAAAAGTCAGTCGTTGATATTGCGGCGATTGTAACGCCAAAATCTTCTGCAAAAATACAGGGATTGCCGCAATTACCACCAGGCTTTGAAGATTTCTTTAAGGACTTCTTTGGCCAAGGCGGTGAAGGGATGCCAGCACGTAAGTCTCATGCCCTAGGCTCAGGCGTTGTGATTGATTCTGAAGGGTATATTATTACCAATAACCATGTTGTTGATGGTGCCGAAAAAATTAGAATCAAAATTTATGACGGTACGTTTAAAGAAGCCAAGTTAATTGGTGGTGATGAAAAGACGGATATTGCTTTGCTTCAAGTTGAGCGTAATGGCTTAGTTGCAGCGCCTTGGGGTGATTCAGATGCAATCAAAATTGGCGACTGGGTTGCTGCAATTGGTAATCCGTTCGGTATCGGCAAGTCGATTACAGCAGGGATTTTGTCTGCCAGGGGCCGTGATCTTGGACGCAGTGCCTATGATGATTACCTACAAACGGATGCTGCTGTAAACCAAGGAAATTCAGGTGGTGGTTTGTTTAATACAAATGCTGAATTGATTGGAATTAATACAGCAATTGCTTCGCCTTCAGGCGGTAGTTCAGGTGTTGCGTTGGCAATTCCTTCGAACCAAGCAAAAGCGATCATTGAAAAGCTTAAAAAGCATGGACGGGTTCCGCGCGGTCTTTTAGGTGTGCGTGTTCGCGATGTTAGCCCTGAGCATGCGAAATCAATTAACCTGGACCCTGCACGCGGTGCGCTTGTTGACAGCGTTATCAAGGATGGGGCTGCAGATAAGGCTGGATTGTTACCCGGTGATATTATCTTGAAATTTGATGGGCGAAATGTAAAAGATTCTCGGGTTTTACCGGTTATGGTTGCAGATGCAGCAATTGGTAAAAGTGTTCCCATTGAGGTTCTGCGTCATAGCGGTGGTAAATCTTCTCAGACAAAGACAATGTCGATCAAGATTGATGAGCTGAAGGAAGAAAGCCAGGATGCTGTTACGCCGAAAAAAGTGATGGGCGAGAAAAAAGGCGATCATTATAAGCATAAAAAACTCGGTATTGTCTTTAGTCCTTTGGACAAAGACGATATGGAAAAGCTTGGTTATGATAAGTCGTTAAAAGGCGTTATGATCAGCAGCATTAAGCCTAGAGGTCTTGCAGCAGCTCATGGTATTCGTCCTGGTGCGGTTGTGCTTGAAATTAACCATAAGAAAGTAACGACAGTTGATCAGGTCGAAGCTATTTTTAAGAAAATAGAAGAAGATAAAAGCATGCTTGTTTCTTTCTTGATCCAAGATCGTGAAATGAAGCGGTTTATTCCGTTAAGCATGAAAGATCGTGACTTCTTTGAATAAGTTATTGGTCTGAAGTTCTAGGTAAAAAGAGAGGGAGGCTAAGCTTCCCTCTTTTGCTGTAAGGATAAAATAATGAGTGAATCTAATAAAATATTAATTATTGCAGGGCCAACAGCAGGGGGGAAATCTGCGGTTGCTTTAAAAGCGGCTCAACAATTTAATGGTGTGATTATTAATGCGGACAGCCTGCAGGTTTATAAAGATTTGCAAATCCTGAGCGCCCGGCCTAGTGCGCAAGAAATGCAAGGCGTTGACCATATGCTGTACGGTGTTCTAGAAGGCGATCAGCCGGCCTCTGTGGGTTGGTATGTTAAACAGGCTACTGAGGTCATCCATGCGGTGCAGGATGAGGGAAAGCTTCCGATCTTGGTTGGAGGCACAGGCATGTACCTGAGGGCACTCATGCAAGGGCTGGCAGAAATTCCTGCGATTGATGAAAAGTTTAGAGTGCGATCTGAGGACCTGTTCGAAAATGAAGATGAAGACGTTTTTAGAAAGCGACTTCGTGAGTTAGATCCCATTACAGAATCTAAAATTAAACCACGTGACCGGCAACGTCTGGTCCGAGCAATGGAAGTGGCACTTGGAACAGGGCAACCTCTAAGTTACTGGCTTGCTCGACAAGATGAACACTCTTTTAAGGATGCACAATTTATTTCTGTCCTTGTGCAGCCGCCCAGAGAAGTGCTTTATGATCGCTGTAATAAACGTTTCGAATTGATGTTACAGCAAGGGGCAGAAAAAGAAGTCGAGGTTTTATTAAGCAGGGAGTATGCACCCAATCTTACTGTCATGAAAGCAATTGGTGTTCCTGAGCTGAAAGCTTATTTTGAAGGAAGCCTAATGCGGCAAGAAGCGATTACAATTGCG